>CALZFR010000072.1 GCA_945648485.1 uncultured Eubacterium sp.
AACAGACATCTCTGCTGATTATGGCATTGATGTTTGTTTTTTGCGTTAATCTGTTGGGC
Source organism: uncultured Eubacterium sp. (assembly GCA_945648485.1). Classification (GTDB taxonomy): domain Bacteria; phylum Bacillota; class Clostridia; order Lachnospirales; family Lachnospiraceae; genus Lachnospira. Next base: position 60 of record CALZFR010000072.1, read on the forward strand.
TGTGGTACAGAAGGAGCTACCATTATGGGAACAGTTGCTGGCACAGAAGCAGGAGAAACCCCAACCGTACACCTTAACGATGAAACAATATCCATAGAACAGCCAATTACGGCAGAGACCCCTACAGTAAAGGATAATGAAACTGAAACTGAAACAAATGGGATTGAGAATAGTGTAGCTGAAGAAGAAATACCAGTCACAGTCATATGCCTGGACCCAGGACATGGAGGAGAAAGCCAGGGTACACACTATGTCTATGATGATAAAGAAATAGAAGAAAAGAATATCAATTATTACATGGCTTGCAAATTAAAGTCGTATCTTGAAGAATATCCGGGAATTAAGGTTGTCATTGACAGGGGTGAGAATGAAGATCCCAAGTTCGAGACAAGAATCGGATTTGCCAGGGAGAATAAGGCAGACTATATTGTATCACTTCATGTAAACAGCAAAAGCAGAGATGATATTGAACCTTCGGGCTGTATGGCAATAACAACCAGAAGCCATTATCAGGCACCGGATGCAGTAAATAACGACATATATACTTCATCAGGCAATCTGGCTTCATCTATTCTTCGCCAGTTAAACAATATGGGCATTAAGTACACAATTGACTGGGATGCCAACAAAACCGGAGGAATCCTGAGAAGAAAGGGCAACGGAACATATCCGGATGGTTCATCATGTGACTACTATGGATTAATAAGAAATGCAACATACGCAGGGATTCCAGCAGTCATAATTGAACATGCATTTTTAAGTAACGAAAGTGATTACAGGAAGTATTTATCATCCAATTCCAAGCTGGATGCACTGGCAAAGGCAGATTGTAAGGGGATTATGGAGTACCTGAACAGCAGGTAAATAAAGGCAGAATATATCACAACCTAAGGTCTACTCCGCTACTGCCAAGTCCTGAATAATTAATAACTGCCACATGTCTGTCTGACAGATAAGCCGGGCCTGTGGCAGTTTTGTCATAGTAATCTGACAGAAATGACACTGCAATTCCCATATCCAGGGCTTTTTCTTTAAGCTGTTCATCAGTCATGTCTGTATCAATATCCAGAAGAAAATGAAGACCTGCATTTTCCTGGGATATAGATATGTAAGGAGCAAGCCAGCTGGACTTAATCTGGTCAATGAGCTGGTCGCGTATGGCTTTGTACTGTATTCTCATGCGGTTAATGTGTCTTTCCAGATATCCATCCATGATAAATGTTGCCAGTGCATACTGCTCAAAGTTAGATACTGTGCAGGAATAGAATCCCAGAGCAGACTTGAATCTTTCAAGCAGTGAATATGGAAGTACCATGTAGCTTATTCGGATAGTTGAAGCCAGTGTTTTTGAAAATGTATTAAAATATATTACCTTTCCGGAAGTATCTATAGAAAAAAGGGAAGGAATTGGTCTTCCCTGGAGCCGGAATTCGCTGTCGTAGTCATCTTCAATTATATACCTGTCATCTGATTCATTAGCCCATCCTAATATTGCATATCTGCGGCTTATTGAAGTGACAACCCCAGTTGGAAAGTGGTGGGAAGGTGAAATCTGGATAACATCAGATTCCTTAAGTCCCTCCTGTTCAGAAAGGATTCCCTCATCATCCATCTCAATAGGCATTGTTTTTACGTCCAGTGACTGGTATATATTGCGGATTTTGTTAGAGCATGGGTTCTCAAGACCATATGTTTTGTCACGTCCAAGCAGCTGTACAATAAGACCATAAAGGTATTCTGTTCCCGCTCCTACGATAATCTGTTCAGGATGGACACTGATTCCTCTGAAATCATGCAGATGTCTGGCTATTGCTTCACGCAAAGGCCACACTCCCCCTGCTGATGGTTTAGAGAGAAGTTTCTCCTCCTGTTCGCCAAGAGTCTGTCTCATAATCTTAGACCATGTGGCAAATGGGAAATTATCGGCAGGTGTTTTGCTGGAAATAAAATCTATTACAGGATGCTGGTCATCTGAATTGTAATTGTAAAAGCTTGAGGAGTCTGCCCAGTCCCTGCCTATATTCTGTGAACCGTGTGAATTCCGTGTATTGCTTGATGATTCAGGTTTGTAGGGTTCCTTTATAATAGTATCTTCTATATAATTCTCAATAGGAGATACAAAAAATCCCTTTTTAGGTTCAGAATATATATATCCTTCTGCCATAAGCTGTCCATATGCATTCTCAACAGTAACAGTACTGATACCATGATTTTTGGCGAAAACCCTCTTAGAAGGAAGCTTTTCGTTAGCGGTTAGTTTCCCGGTAATAATATCTTCTTTGATGCATTTGTAAATGTATTCATACAGGCTTAAACCCTCTGTATCTGTAAAAGAATATGTAAGCATATGTTTCTCCAAACTCTTTTTATAAAAATAATATTGACATTAAACCTGACTTTAATGCTACACTATACTTAGATAAAAATCAACATAAGTCACAAGGAGGATTATTGTGAGAAAAACAACACAGAAGATTACATTATCTGCCATGTTTATAGCTATTGGAATTGTGCTTCCATTCTTTACAGGACAAATCAGGCAGATTGGCAGTATGCTTCTGCCTATGCATTTACCAGTATTTTTATGTGGACTTATATGTGGATGGCAGTATGGTGCGGCAGCGGGCTTTATCTTACCATTACTGCGTTCATTTTTATTTGGTATGCCGCCAATGTATCCCATGGCAGCAGCCATGTCCTTTGAATTAGCTACATATGGACTGGTGGCAGGATTGATGTATCAGCGTTCACACTGGAAATGTATACTGGCACTTTACCGTTCCCTTATTACAGCTATGGTTGCAGGAAGAATTGTGTGGGGAATAGCTGAAATTATTCTGCTTGGAATTGCCGGCAGTACATTCACATGGAAAATGTTTATATCAGGGGCATTGCTTAATGCAATTCCGGGAATTATAATCCAGCTTATACTTATTCCGGGTATAATGCTTGCCTTGAAAAGAACAGGACTTGTCCCATTAAATAAAAAAACGGGAGAACAGGTTGAATTATCTGAAAATTAGAAAAGGGATGACAATATGAACAGTGTGGTATCTCTCGTTTTAAGAGAAATCAGTAAACAGAATAAATCCTCTGTAATTATTGCTGTTGATGGCAGATGTGCCGCAGGAAAGACATATCTTGCTTCCAGAATTAAAGAGGCTATTAACTGTAATGTAATACATATGGATCATTTTTTTCTGCGTCCCAAGCAGCGTACCAGTGAGAGGTTTAGAGAACCGGGTGGCAATGTGGATTATGAGCGATTTACTGAGGAAGTGTTGAAGCCGTTAAAGCAAGGCAAGGCATTTTCATATAAAAAGTTTGACTGCAAATGTATGTCTCTTACATCAGATATACATATTGAGCCATCAAAGGTGACTATTGTAGAAGGAACTTACAGCTGCCATCCGGCTATGTGGGATTATTATGATTACAGGGTTTTTCTTGACATTGACCCAAAGACCCAGATGGAGAGGATTCTTACAAGAAATGGCAGGGAAGCTGCGGAAGTATTTCGTAACCGGTGGATTCCCCTTGAAGAAATATATTTTTCTTTCTATAATATCAGGGAAAGATGCGATAACAGCTTCGTAATGAAGGAATAAAAATTTCTAATATAATAAATAAATCACAGGAGGATATGATATGAGTGCAAAGGTATATTTTTCACGAACAATTACACCAGAAAAGGTTCTGGAACTTTATAAGATGGTGGATAAAAAGCTGCCGGGAAATGTGGCAATTAAGCTTCATTCTGGAGAGAAGGGTAATCAGAATTTCTTAGGACCAGATTTCTGGAAGCCAGTTATTGATTATGTTGGAGGTACTGTGGTAGAGTGTAACACTGCATATGAAGGACAGCGTAATACTACAGAAAAGCATAAGAAACTGCTTGAGGAGCATGGATGGAGCAAGTATTTCAATGTTGACCTGCTGGACGCTGAAGGCCCTGATTTAAAACTTGAATATCCATCTGGAAAGAGAATAAAGGAAAATTATGTTGGAAAAAATATAACAAATTATGATTCTATGCTTGTTTTATCTCACTTTAAAGGACATCCAATGGGAGGATACGGTGGAGCATTAAAGCAGTTGTCTATTGGTGTTGCTTCATCTTTCGGAAAGGCATATATACATGGTGCGGGAGTGCCTGAAAATAAATGGACTTCAGACCATGACTCATTTTTAGAGTCTATGGCAGATGCTGCAGGTACTGTGGTGGATTATTTTAAAGGCAATATTATCTATGTTAATGTAATGAAAAATATGAGTGTAGACTGTGACTGCTGTTCTGTAGCAGAAGACCCATGTATGGATGATATTGGTATTCTTGTTTCAACTGACCCCGTTGCAATTGACCAGGCATGTATTGACCTTGTATATAGAAGCAGTGACGCTGGAAGAGATCACCTTATAGAGAGGATTGAGAGCCGCAATGGAGTGTACACAATTGAAGTTGCTGCGGCTTTAGGATATGGTACAAGAGAATATGATTTAACAGAGGTAATGTAGATACCCACAGAGAAAAATAATTTGAACTTTGTGTGAAATCAGGGAGTTCTGTCAGAGAATTTGTTACAATACACCTTAAGATGACATAGATAAATTTGTCAGGTATAGGATGGGACAACAATGAAAAGACAGAAACAAAGCAGAGTAAAGGCATCATTGTCATGTTTATTTATTATTATAATTCTGGGAGTGGGACTGGCTGTTATATATAAGAATGTTAACAGTAAAAAGGACAAACCACATATGGATTTGGCTGTACCTGTAGAAGAACGGGAATCGTTCTATAACAGTGAGTCCGAAAGTGATAGTGGTGTTTTGGACAGATCACTTGATGATTTAGAATTGTTGCTTGATGGGAGAAGCCTGACTGGAAGTGTAATTCCTTATGACGGACAGGAAAGAAATATTGTGTGCTGGGGAGACAGTATGACTGAAGGAGTAGGGGCTTCTCACGCAATTATTAATGTGGGTGGTGAAAAGCTTGACATTTCCTACTGGACATATCCAGATGCACTGGAGTATCTGACGGGAATTGATACTTATAATTATGGTGTTTCTGGTGAGGATTCCCGGGAAATTGCCGTCCGTTCCGGAGGAATTAAGTTATATACCGACAGAGATGTGGTGGTGGGATATAACCACAGCGCTGATGTAAAAGTTACAGATGAATATGGGGAACCTCAGTATGTGCAGAACTTTGGAGGTTATGGCAATGCTTATGATGATTATTATGGGGTGGTGTACATTGATGGTCAGATGTACTCTCTCACTGGAACTTCATTCAATGATGAAGAATGGGCATACGATATTGTGGATTTAAGTCTTAAAAGATATAGTGACATTAATGATGGTAATTCTGTATATCAGTCAGATTATGATGAAGCATATGCCACTGCGGATGATAACAGTGATGTCGAGGATTCTGCTGAAGTTTTACAGAATGAAACTAAGATGTATATAACAGCTTCTGAAGCAATGGAATTGTATGGCGTGGATTATTATGAAGAATTTGAGTATGATGATGATACATGCATTGTTATTCCGGCTGGAACTCTTGTGACGCCGAAGGCAGCTCTTGATCACAGCAATGATATTCTTATTCTGGAGATTGGTAGTAACGGAGGATGGCAGGGAGACTATTCAAAGCTTATTGAACAGTATGATTCCATAATAGAGAGATTTGGAAGCCCTTATTATATAATTGTGGGGGATACAGATGATCCGGAAGATTCTGCGGACCCTAACCAGGGTATGAAAGATGAGAATGGCAATTGGGTAGGGATATTTGAAACTTATTGGGAAACTGCTTTAAGACAGGCTTATGGAGACCATTTTTTCAATACTAGAGTATATATGCTTACAAATGGATTAAGTGATGCAGGCAAAATAACTACCCGTAGAGACCTGAATAATATTAAAAAGGGCAAAATACCTAAGAAATTAAGGGCGGACTGGACGCATTTTAATTCATTGGGATATTATTCAAAAGCTATGGGAATATACCAGAAGGGTATAGAACTGGGCTATTGGGATTAATATTGAGAAGATATTTGGATTGATATTAAAATTACAAAATAAGATGGAATTGCGTTTACTTCATGTCGTGTATATGCTATAATCAAGGACAGATTATATGTACCATGAAAGGGGTTATGGAAATATGAAGACAAAGAAGAAATACTATCAGAGTATTGCGTTTCAGCTTCTTCTTTTCTTTCTTATAGCGATTATTATCCCACTGCTTTTAACATCACTGGGCGCTATTGGAAAAACCAGAAGTGCGTTGAATAACAATATGAAGGTAACAAGTGAGCAGACACTTCAAACTGCACAGAGCGGATTCACAACATATCTTAAGACATTGTCCCAGCCGGTGGACCTTCTTACCCGTAAGAATGAGGTTAAGCATCTGGAGGATCAGGGAGATTTCGATACTAACGCCAAGGCTGTTAAGGATTCTCTGGTTGCTTCAGTTAAGGTAACTAATGGTTCAGAGATGGCATTCTTTACAACCAAAACTGGAAAGAAGATAACAGGCTGGACTGAACTTAATGAATCAACAGGAAAGACATCAAGTAAGGGTGATATATTAACATCAGGTGTTAATGACACTAAGGAGTTGTGGTACACAGGATGTATTGGAACACCATCAAGGAATTCAATATATGCAGCATTCTCTGATCCATATATTGATAAGAATTCAGGAAAGAAGATATTTACCGTATCTCAGGAGATTAAGTATTCAACTAAAGAGAATTATGGTACTGTCGGTATGAACATTGACTTCGCAGAGGTTGAGAATTATGTTGGCCAGATAGGACTTCTGAATACAGGTTTCGTTATTCTCGTTAATAAGGATGGTAATATTCTTGTTAATAATGAGAAGAATACATATATGCAAGATTCTGTTACCAGTCTTTCATGCTGGAATACCATTTCAGGTCTGACAGATGAACAGTGTGACATTGCTATGTCATTCGATGAGAAGATTAATGGCAAATCTGTTCACGTAGTTGCATCTAAGGATTTAGTTACAGGATGGACACTGTTAGGATTTATTGATTCATCAGAGACCCAGGCAACACTTAATCAGATTGTTAACAGTACTGTGATAAGTGCTATTGTCGCACTTGTTGTTGGTGTCCTTATTGCCATATTCGTTTCTGCTATTATGAGAAAAGAGATGAAGACAATTAATGCGGCTCTCAATAACATGGCTAATGGTGACCTCTCTATGAGAATACCAGTGAGAAGCAATAATGAATTTGGAGTAATGAAGCAGAATTACAACAGCATGGTTGATAATATTTCATTGCTTATCAAGGATGTTGAGGAGAAGTCTGGAGTTCTTATTACAGAATCTAACAAGATATCTAAGATTAGTGAGACTACTACAGAGACAGTTAACCAGGTTACAGAAGCAATCCAGAATGTATCAGAGGGTGCTGTTGGACAGGCTGAGAGTACAACAGTGGCTACAGGTGATGTTGAGTCTCTTGCAGCTAAGCTCCATGAGACAAAGGCATATGTTAACGACATTAACGATATGTCAGCTGAGACACAGAACTTGAGTAACAGAGGTATTGGTATTGTTGAAGACCTTATTGGCAAGGGTGAGAAGTCAAAGGAGAATTCAAGAATATCTAAGGAAGTTGTTAAAGAGATGATTGATAGTATCGAGAAGATTAAGTTTATCTCAGATGCTATTACACAGATTACTGAACAGACTAATCTCCTTTCCCTTAATGCCAGCATTGAGGCTGCAAGAGCAGGAGAGAGCGGAAGAGGATTTTCGGTTGTTGCTGATGAAATCAGAAAGCTGGCAGAGCAGTCGCAGGCTTCCACAGATGAGATTATTCAGATTATTGGTGAGATTACAGAGAAATCAGACCTTGTATCCAAGACAATGGACGAGAGTGTTGAGATTATTGAAGAGCAGAACAGATCAATTAATGCTGCAAGAGATTTGTTCAATAATATTTCTGATTCAGTTAATGCTCTTAAGGAAGGTATGGATAATATTGCCAACCTCAATGAGCAGATGGATAAGAGCAGAGAGAATGTTATATCAACAATGGGCGATGTGGCTAACGTGGCTACAGATACAGCAGCAGCAGCCCAGGAAGTTACAGCATCTGCCATAGAAGTTACAGAGACCATGAGAAACCTTAATACTTCTACAGAGGAGCTGGATAAGATTGCGGCTAATCTTCAGGATTCAATTAATCAGTTTAAGCTGTAATCGGATGTTGCATTACACAATGCATTAATATTAATGATAAGCGGATAAGTTTATTATTGGCAGTCAGTTTTATTGTTTTACTACAATTAAAATTGACTGCCTTATTTTTATGTGATAATATATACATATAAAACAGTAATTATTATTAATTTTATAATTTTTTTATTTAAATTTAGTATTGTTTTTAAAAATATGGCAAGAATAATTCATGGCATTTTATATAATGCATGTAGTCTTCGGGTCAGATGGAGGTATATGGCGGCGATAAAGCGAAGCAGGCAACGGGAAGCTATTATGAATAATATTATGTTGCGAACAGACCATCCAACTGCGGAGGATGTATATAACA
>CALZFR010000073.1 GCA_945648485.1 uncultured Eubacterium sp.
AATCAACCTCGATTTTATAAGTTTTTTTCATATTAATCTCCCTTCCGCATACGCTTTTATATTCTAAATCTTTTCATATGAACAATTATTCATATGTTTGATTATATTATATCATTCAAAATGTCAATGTCAACTATTAATCACATTTTATAATATGTGAAAGCTGCATGATACTACATCTATTTAATTAATATATCAACTGTATGGGCTCCTGCTCCTATTAAATCCTGTCTTTCACAGATGGAAAGCTGATAATCCAGGAAATACTGAAACTCCTCTTCATCAAGCTTATTAAGATACTGTCTCATATAATCAGCCGCTCCGTCCGGGGAAATTATCATCTTCCTTTTCAGTCCGCATTGCTGGTTCAGCTTATTAATATCCTCTATTCTTACATAGTCATACAGATTCTCCACCTGGCTTACTGTATGAAAATCCTCTGTTAGCCTGTGATTTTCCATTATTTCCCTGATATGGCGCTCCTTAAAGCAATAAGTAATTACACCATACTCATTCATAACGTAAGCCACAAATATTACCCCGCCAGGTTTTGTAATCCTTTTTGCCTCAGACAGAGCTTTAATCTTATCCTCATGGGAAAACAGATGATACATTGGGCCAAATAAAAGAGTTACATCAAATGTGTCGTCAGCATATTTTTTCATATTACAGGCGTTACCCTGCCTTGCATCAACCAGCTTTGTCTTCTTCTTCAATATTCCAAGGTTATGCTTTACCATCTCAACTGCACTCACAGTGTAGCCCTCATCTGCCAGAGGAATACAGTATGCGCCTGTTCCTGCGCCTATATCCATAATCTTAATATCACTTTTGGCACATTTTCTCTCATCAAGAACAGCTGACAGGTGTCTCTGGATATAGGTGTAAGTCACATAGAACTCAACTCTTCCATGTCTTGATAAAAGTCTTTTATCTTCATTAAACTTGTTGTAATACTGCTCTATTTCGTTCAATATTCACCTCATATGATATTAATATGGTCTGTGAAGAACATGTCTTCTTATATAGGTAAATGTATAATCTTCCCCATGTTCTGCAAGCATCTTTAACAGCTTGTGCAGAAGTCTGTCTGTATCCGGGTGGATTACATAGTGCCCTTTCCCTTTAAGATAATAATTAAGGGCATCTGCATCTGTATACTTTTCTTTGTTATAATTCCTGCTGGCGGCAACTCTGTCGCAGAACATTTCAACAACATACTTTACAGGCATCTTCATACCAACAAGCCCCGCATCTTTATTAGTGGGATAATCAATCCAGTACTCATAATGATGCTTATTATGTCCCTTATGGTGAAGCCAAGCATCAGAATATCCCAATGCTTCCCGCTGCGCATTATTAGGGCTTCTGTCTCCCTGGTAATATATCACTCCCGGAATAAATTCCTGTGGAGAATACTTGGAGAGATCATGAAGAAGTCCCTGCTTATATAAGCCTACCCTGAAACAGTACTCCATTACCATTCTTTTGTGGTTATTGATTGTATTTAAATGACCTTTAAAATTATGAATTAAAGTATCTAAATCCATACCCATCCTCGATTCTATAAACTAACCCTTTATCAGAACATAGCCCTTGCTATGGCATATCCTGTGTATGCCACATAACAGACAACCATAACCGCTCCCTCTGACCTGCATACCTTCTTACCTGTAATACAGAAAATATAAGACATAACACTGGCAACAAGCAGACACACCATATCTATTATTGATTCAAATGCAATACCAATTGGATTGATAACACATGATACACCAATAATGAGAAGAAGGTTGAATATATTGGAACCAACTACATTACCAACAGCCATGCCATTCTGCCCTTTTCTTGACGCAACAACCGAAGTAACGAGTTCTGGAAGAGATGTACCAATAGCAACTATGGTAAGTCCTACCAGTGTTTCTGACATTCCAAGCAGGTATGCAATCTGCTTTGCATTGTCTACAACAAGATTGCCTCCTATTACGATACAGGCAATACCTACACCAAGATAGAGAAGGCTTTTCCATAAAGGCAGTGATTCAATATCCTCTCCCTCTTCTCTGTTCTTAATGGCAACAATAACTGTAACAGCAAGATATAATGCAAAGAACACTAGAAGAATTATTCCATTAGTTCTTGTAAGTGTTCCTGTCTGTGTTGTCATGTCTGCATTCTTTATATTTCCTGAAAAGATAAATCCTAATCCGGCAAATACAGCCACAAGCATTGTCGTTACAAGAGAAAATGGAAAGTCTCTTGTAAGGATTCCCTTCTCCACTGCAATTGGAGAAATAACTGCACAGGCACCAAGCACTACCAGAAGGTTAAACAGATTAGAACCAATTACGTTACCAAGACACAGTCCATTAGAATGTGAAATAGCTGATGTAACACTTACAGCCAGCTCTGGAGCACTTGTTCCCATAGCCACAACTGTAAGTCCGATAATAACTCCCGGAACTTTAAGTTTCTTCGCCAGCGCAGCAGCACCATCAACAAACCAGTCTGCACCTTTTATAAGAAGAACAAACCCAAATAAAAGAAACAATACATACAAAAAAGCCTGCATAAATTATTCCTACCTTTTCAAATTATTTATAAACTATTCCCTCATTAAAAAGAAATTCTATCATTGAAAAAATCACAAGTCAAGTTGTAAATGGGACAAGAATAGAATATAATGAATGTATATTCAACGAAGTATAAGTTAATATAATTATTTAGATAGGAGATTCAATATGGCATTACATGTAATGGATGAAGCTAACAGATGTTTACAGTGCAAGGTACCCCAGTGCCAGAAGGGTTGTCCCATAAGCACAAACATTCCGGTTGTAATCAGACTTCTGAAAGAGAATAAACTTAATGAGGCCGGAAAGATGCTTTTTGAGAACAATCCTCTGACAACAGTGTGCAGCCTGGTATGTAACCATGAAAAGCAGTGTGAAGGACACTGTGTTATGGGCAAGAAGGGTGCACCCGTTCATTTTTCTACAATTGAGAATTATATTTCTACTACATTTGCATCACAGATGACTGCTGGTCCTGCTCCTTCTAACGGAATGAAGGTAGCAATTATCGGTTCAGGCCCTGCCGGACTTACCATTGCAATTATTCTTCAAAGATACGGTTATAACGTAACTATATTTGAGGGCAAGGATAAGATTGGCGGAGTATTAAGATATGGTATTCCTGAATTCAGACTTCCAAAAAGCGTCCTGGATGATATTCAGTACAGACATCTGGAATTAAAGGGTATTAAAATCCGTCCTAATACTTTAATTGGAGGTGCCATTGGAATTGATGACCTATTCCGTGATGGATACAAGGCAATTTTCGTAGGAACCGGAGTGTGGAAACCTAATTCTTTACATATCAAGGGTGAAACATTCGGCAATGTACACTTTGGAATTAATTACCTGAATAACCCTGACAGCTACCGTCTGGGAGAGAATGTTATAGTAATCGGTGCAGGAAATGCAGCTATGGATGTTGCAAGAACTGCCATGCGAAAAGGATCACGTAATATTACCTGTTTCTCTATCACTAAGGAGGTTGCTGCAAGCCATTATGAGTTCAGCTATGCCCAGCTTGAAGGTGTACGTTTTGAGTATAACAAGAAACCTGTTGAAATTACTGATGATGGTGTTATCTTCTGCGATGTAATTGAGAATGAAGATGGCTCATTTACTGAGGTTGAGAATTCTAATACTCTCTATCCTGCTGACAGTGTGATTATTTCTATCAGTCAGGGTCCAATGAGCCGTATTGTTAATTCAACTAACGGCCTTAAGGCAAACAACAGAGGTCTCCTTGAAGCTGATGAGACAGGCCATACCTCAAGACCAGGCATATTTGCATCTGGTGATGTAATCTATGGTGCAAGAACTGTTGTAGAGGCTGTAGCACACAGTAAGATTGTGGCGGAATCAATGCATGAGTATATGCAGAGCCTGCCTAAAGAGGGATAAGGCGTTAGATATTGGTTTACCGGAGGAAAACTGGCATGTTCTAGACAGACTGGTACTGATAAACGGACGACAGATATAAACTACAGTAGGGCAAATGGAAACGACGAAGAGAATCTAAGCGTTGCGCCCTGTATGGATTACACTCGCTTATTTCAGCGACTGCTCTTCAACTCGCCCCTGACGGGGCTCAGACAATCGAGCAGTCACTGGCGAAGTGTAATCCATACAGGGTGCAGCGCTAAGATTTCTTCTAATGTTTCCATTTGCCCTACTATCGTTTATATCAGTCTGGTTATTTTATGCCGAGGCTTTAAGAATATATGGTTTTCCTCCGGGAAACCACATAAGAAGGCATTATCTCTCTTTAGGAGGCTGCATATGGGATAAGGAGGGTGGCGGAGAGTGAAGACTTTTCTTACAATAATATATGCCGCCGGCCAAAGGCGGCGGCATGGTGGGTGTTTGAATCACATCATAAAAATAGTGAACTGAGTTCAAAAACGTATGTTTGGGTTATGTTTCCTGACCGGCGAACTGGGTCATGTACAGATTGTAATATCGGCCTTTTCTGGTTATAAGCTCATCATGATTACCCATCTCTACTATCTTACCCTGATCCATAACAACGATGCAGTCTGCATCCTGGATTGTGGAAAGTCTGTGGGCGATTATCAGGCTGGTTCTGTTCTTCATAAGATTTACCATGGCATCCTGAATCTTCTTCTCTGTTCTTGTATCAACGCTTGAAGTTGCCTCGTCAAGAATAAGAATCTTAGGATGGGCAAGGAATGCTCTGGCTATTGATAACAGCTGTCTCTGACCCTGGGATATGTTCTGGCCTGAGGCTGACAGCATAGAATCGTACTTCTCAGGCATTCTTCTAATCATAGAATCACAGTTGCTCATTTTTGTTGCCTCAACCATCTCCTCCTCTGTGGCATTCTCATTGGAATAGAGAAGATTATTTCTTATGGTATCAGCAAAAAGGACTGTATCCTGAAGGACTATGGCAGTATTCTTTCTTAAATCGGCAATGTCAATATCCTTAATATTTACGCCATCAATAAGAATTTCTCCACTGTCAATATTGTAAAATCTAATAAGAAGGTTAACTACTGTAGTTTTACCGGAACCTGTAGCACCTACAAGGGCAACCTTCTGGCCTCCTTTTACCTCCAGGTTAAAATCATACAGAACCTGCTTGCCCTCCTGATATGAGAAATTAACATTTTTAAATGTTATAACCGGGGAATCACTTGTAATCAGCTTATCACCAGACTTATCCTCCCTCTCATGGTCCATAATGGCAAATACACGCTCTGCACCTGCAATAGCTGTCTGAATCTGTCCATATATCTGTGCAATTTCATCTATTGGACGGCCAAACTGTTTTGCATATACAATAAATGCTGATATGGTTCCGATTGACACTATTCCTTTAACTGCAAAATATCCACCAAATGCGGCAATTATTACAAATCCTACATTATTGATAACATTCATTACAGGTCCCATGGAACCACCGAGAATCTCTGCTATTATCCCCACTTTGGTAAGTTCATCGGAAGTCTTGTCAAATTCGGTACACACCATGTCCTGTCTGTTGTATGCCACAACAGTCTTGTATCCTGTTACCATTTCCTCTACCTGGGAATTCAGGACACCCAGAAGTTCCTGACGTTTTCTGTAGAATTTTCTCATGGCAGCTGATAACCCCTTGGTAGCAAGCACAGTAAGAATAACTGTGGTACATGACAGAATTGCCAGCTGTGGGCACAGTGCAAGCATCATTATCACCGTTCCAATAATTGTAAGAATTCCTGAAAAAAGAGATGACAGAGACTGTGAAACTGTATTGGATATATTTTCCACATCATTAGTCATTCGGCTCATAATGTCACCATGAGGATGACTGTCAAGGTACTTAATTGGAAGGTTAACAATGGACTGGAAAAGATCCTGTCTCATTTTCTTAACCACACGCTGGCTTAAGATTGCACTGAACCTTGTCTGTATGAATGTACATACGCTGTTAACCAGATATAAGCCTGTCATCATCAGCAGCACAGGTGTAAGCATTGAAAACTGCCCTGCTGCAATATAGTCAATGGCATTGCTCTGTAATCTGGGAGCGTACACTGAACATATAACAATTATAAAAACTGCTGCCAGAAGAGCTATCATCATCTTCAGCTCTTTCCCAAAATACGTGAGAAGCCTTTTTAATGTTTTTCTTCCTTCTTTAGGCTTTTCTACTTCTCTTCCACGGTTTCGTGGTCCACGCATTCCCGGTATTTTATAGTTATTCAGTTGAACCTGGTTTCCACTTGCCTTCTGTTCCATAACAATTCTGCCCCTCCTTTCCTCATCTTTTACTTATGCTTTAGCACTCTTTTGCTGTGATTCATATATATCCCTGTATATACTGCTGTTTTCAAGCAATTCTTCATGGGTACCAAGTGCTGCCATAGTTCCGTTTTCAATGACAGCAATCCTGTCAGCATTCTGAATAGAAGCAATTCTCTGTGCAATTATTATCTTGGTTGCACTGCCATGATACTTGCCCAGTTCATTGTAAAATGCTGCTTCAGTCCGAAGATCCAGGGCACTGGTAGCATCGTCAAGAATCATAATCTCACCATGTTTCAAAACAGCTCTTGCTATGGCAACACGCTGTTTCTGTCCTCCTGAAAGACTGGTACCGCCCTGGTTTAACAGGGTATCCATACCATCCGGCTTATTATTAATAAATTCTGTTGCCTGGGCTATATCCGCTGCCCTGCTTATGTCTTCATCAGACAACTCCTCATTACCCCAGGCAATATTTCCCTTGAAAGTATCTGAGAACACCTCGCTTTTCTGAAGCGCAACTGATATCTTATCACGCAGCACAGACAGCTTATAATCTCTTACATCCACATCATCTACCAGAACCTGCCCCTCTGTAACATCGAAAAATCTTGGAATAAGACTTACCAGACTTGTTTTTCCACATCCTGTTGAGCCAAGTATTCCTATGGTCTCTCCCGGATTAATTGTAAGGGAGAAATTATCAATAATTCTGTCATCTCCCATTCCTGGATAAGCAAATGAAACATTCCTGAATTCAACCTTACCCTTGACAGCAGTCTCCTTGTCAAAGCTTCCATCCTTAATTGAAGGCTCACATTTAACAACTTCCATAACTCTCTTTCCAGAAGCGATACCTCTTGACATTGTCTGGAATATCATTGTCATTCTCATAACAGCATTTAATACCTGGGTAACATATGTAATCGCAGCCATAACATTACCTGGAGTCACAGAACCTGCCGCAACCTGGATTGAACCGATTTTAATGACTGCTACAACAGATATATTAAGAATAATATTCATAATAGGTGTCATATAGGAAAGAATTATAAGAACTCTTAACTGTGTATCAACAAGTTCGTCATTAGCCTTTCCGAAACGCTTTGTCTCATAGTTTTCCTTTACATAAGCCTTTACTACTCTGGCTCCTGATACATTTTCCTGCATGACATTGTTTACCTTATCAAGCTTCTTCTGAAGTAAAGTAAACATTGGATTAGCCTTTGATATGAAAAAGACAACGCAGAAAAGCACAAATGGCAGTGCACAGGCAATGACAATACCAAATGACATATCAAGTGATACCATACACACAATACCACCGACAAAAAGCAGTGAGGTTCTTACATAACCTCTTATGCTGTGCAGGACAAGATTCTGAAGCTGTGTTATATCATTTGTCACTCTTGTTATTAATGAGCCTGTTGAAAACTGGTCTGTCTGGGAAAATGAAAAAGACATTATTTTCCTGAATGCATCTTTTCTTAAGTCATTACCAAAGTTCTGGGCACACAGGTGGGCAAAAACTCCGGAAAGGATTCCGCACAAGCCGCCTACAGCAACAAGAAGAATCATCTTCACTCCAGTGTTAATCACTATTCCCATATCACCAATGTTGTTATTATTAATTCCCAGAACTCCTTCATCAATAATAACACTCATGAGCCTTGGCTGAACCAGGTCCATAAGAACCTCTCCCATCATGAAAACAGGGGCAAGCAAAGCGAAGAACCAATATTTTTTCAGATATTTAAGCATCCCAATCCTCCCAGCAGCTAATATAATAATGTAAAAGCAGCATATTTCTTTTCTTTATTAAACAAATTCACATCACTTACACATTTATGCTAATTTTACCATATAATTATGAAAAATGCATGTACCCAAAAATGAAAATCCGGCAATATGATATACAATACCATACCGCCGGATATATGTTTTTAACAGTCAGTACAAGAATTAAATCTGTACTAAATAATTACATCTCTCTTAACAATCCGCTCTTCTTTAATATTGGTCTTAAGATAAGGTAAATTACAGAAGCAAAAATAACTGCTATAACTGCATTAACAGATGTAGTAAGTGCACCAATCTTTGCCAGTGCCTTTGACAGATCCTGTGGAACACCAAGAATATATGTCTTGTAGAAGTAACCTACAATTGGGTCTGCAAATATGTTGAATATCATACCTGCTGCAGAAGAAACAACTGTTGCAATAGCTGTATATTTCTTTGAGTGTTCCTCTGACAGTTTAAAGACCTTATGAGCCACAAGACCTACTATTAAACCAATA
>CALZFR010000074.1 GCA_945648485.1 uncultured Eubacterium sp.
GTGATTATGTTTGGTAATCCCTGTACGATGCAGATAATATCCAAGCATTGGACTGATGAAAATCTGAAATCGCCGGCAAAAAAGACAAATGCTCCAATAATAAAGAAGTATACTGGGGTGGAGAATTACAAAGGAAGAGAGGATCAAATTCAAGAGGTTATGAAATATGTTACCGAGGAGAATTATGTGGATATGTGCCAGCGGGTTAGAAATTTGGAGTCGGATGATTCTGTTACTGGTAGCAGTAATTTTGGAGAGTTCATAAAGCTGTTTGAGAGTGATGACATTGGGTGGATTGAGGAGATTAATGAACAAATAGAGTAGGAATAACACAAGACGAAAAAGCTGATGCAAGTATAACTATGTAAAGGGAGAAAGAATGATAAGAAAAACCGGGAAGACAGAATCAAGGCTTCCTGGTTTTTCTCACAAAATGAGTATAATCTAGTAAGAATAAATGTGTTAATAAAGTGCAGAAGATGTACTGGAAGTATGTTAAATTGTCCATTCCTCCACAATTCCACATGCTATTTTTTCACCGGAATTTCCAGAAGGCTGTGTGGTAAAATCGTCAGCCATTCCGTGTAGGATGACTGACCGTCCTATGACATCCTTCAGTTGAAGCTGCTGGATATATACACACATCCAGGAGTGACCATCGCATGATGTGATGGGAGGAAGATCACCGGCGTGATATGGATGTGGTTGGTTACTAGGATTGTAATGTCCACCTGTGTTAGCAAAATTATGGGAGCAATCTCCATTCACATGAATGTGGAAGCCATAGAAGGAAGGAATATCATATGGTGTATAGAGAGGCAAATGAAAAAATTCCGCATAGAGAATTATACCTTTATATGGTGTATCATAAAATCTGACGATTCCAGAAATGTCGGGGTAGGTTTGGCTTCCGTTTACCAGAGCATATGCATTGGGAGGTGCATCCATTATATGTCGACTAATGGAAAAAGGATAAGGAAATATATTCATATTGATTCCAACTAATGTTTTATATATTATATGTAGGAGAAATATGTCTGTTTATTAATTGAGTTCAAATAAGCTTGAACGAAGATATAATATGGTATCAGATGAAAGCCTGTATTCAGTTTTGAAACAGCTAGGAATAGAACTGTAGATTAATAAGTTGCGGAATATCGAAAACACGTATATAATTAATCATAATGATTTTAGCTAATTAAAGTGGATTATATGCGATAAAGGATAGTTGCAGCAGGAGGAACGTAAGATGGGAATATTGGTTAATTGCCTTGCAGTGATATTCGGTACAATTATTTTGATATGTGGAGTCAGCTATTTTGTTCGTGAGAAGAACGCTGGAAACCTGCGGTATTACATGCTTGTAATGGGAATCTTCGGTGCTTTATGGAGCGGCGGATATGGAATTATGGGATTTACTGAATCTGCGGAACAGGCATTTATCTCCAGGGCAATAGGCATAATTGGCGTCGCTGGTTTTATGATGACAGAGGCACTGATGATTGCATATATGATTAAGATTCCTAAAACATTATTTAATCTGTATGCAGTGGCATTTGGAATATTTGCCGTAGTGGATTTGTTTTTCTTCATACCTGACCATCATACCTTTGTGCGTGTAGGCGGAAGAATGTGCTATTATACTACGAACAGTCTGGGAAGAAAGGTGCATAGCTTATTTCTCATATTTGTTGCAGTAACAATGATCTTCATGGCGGTTATCTGGATTCGCAGGGAAAAGAAAACCCGGGAGTTGTATTATGTAAGGGCAGTAATTATATCTAATGTTTCTATTCTGATTTCTATAATTCCTGATACAATTCTTCCAATGGTGGGAAAGCCATCTTTTCCAAGCTCTGCTTATGGAATGTTCCTTACATATATGATTACGTGGTTCTTCGCTGCAAGATTCAATGCATTTAGTATTACAGTAAGCAATTTAAGCCAGTATATATATGATTCTGCCAATACGGCTGTATTGATATTTGATGAGAATTTCCAGCTTGTTCTGGTAAACAGTTACGGACAGAAGCTTCTTGGGATAGAGAAAGTAAATAATCAGAATCTTTCACAGCTGTTTTTCAGTTCAGAAGAGGAATCAGGAAAGCTGCTGGACAATGTTCTGCGTGATGATAATGGAGTGGCAGAGCTTGTATCCAGACATGGGGAAATCAGCTGTTCATTGAATTTCTCCGTTGCAAGGGATTTTCATAATGACCCATATTGTATAGTGTGTTTCCTGTATGACCTTACCAAGGAGAAGAATATGCTTCAGGAGCTTGTACAGGCAAATGAGGCAAAGAGCCAGTTCCTTGCCAATATGTCTCATGAAATCCGTACTCCAATTAACGGAATTCTGGGAATGGACAGTATGCTTTTAAAGGAATGTGAGGATGAGAATATCCGTGAATACGCAAAGAATATCCAGAGCGCAGGACAATCCCTGCTTTCAATTATCAATGATATTCTTGATATATCAAAGATAGAGTCTGGCAAACTTGAAATAATTCCTACAAAGTATGAACTGTTTTCAATATTGAATGATTGTTACAATCTGACAAAAGTTAAAATAGAAAGCAAGCCGATTACATTTGAGATGCATATAAATGATAAGCTGCCTTCATTGTTATATGGAGATGAGGTAAGAATCAGACAGATAATTAATAATTTCTTGTCTAATGCTGTGAAATATACGAAAGAGGGAAAGGTAACTTTCTGTCTGGATTATGAAGAAGTATCTCAAGACCAGATACGTCTTGTCATATCAGTCAGCGATACAGGAATTGGAATTAAAGAGGAAGATATAGGCAAACTGTTCCAGTCATTTACCAGAATTGAAGAAAAACGTAACCGCAACATAGAAGGAACAGGTCTGGGACTTAATCTTACCAAGAATCTTGTGGATTTAATGGGTGGAGAGATTTCAGTAACCAGCACCTATGGCAAGGGCTCATGCTTTACTGCAAAGGTTCCACAGAGAGTTGTTGACACTAAACCTATGGGTGATTTTGACAAGCGCTATAAGCAGTATCTTGATGCTTCAGAGGATAATAAACTGGTATTTGAGGCACCACAAGCAAAGATTCTTGTTGTAGATGATGTGGAGATGAACCTGAAGGTTGTAAAAGGACTTTTAAAATCAACCAGAATACAGATTGATACAGCGGTTAGTGGCAGGGAATGTCTGGAGTTTGCAGGTGCGAACAAGTATGACATTATTTTCCTTGATCATATGATGCCTGAGATGGATGGTATTGAAACATTGCAGAATATGAAGCTAATTGCAGATAATCCTAACAGGGATGTACCGGTCATTATGCTCACGGCTAATGCCATCGTAGGTGCAAAGGAACATTATATGGAAGTGGGCTTTACAGACTATCTTACCAAACCAATTCAGGAAACTGAATTATTGCAGATGATTCTTAAGTATCTTCCTGAAGAACTTGTGCAAGGCATTAGTAATGGTGGTGATGATAAGCCGGCACATGTGTCAGAGAGCAGCAATGATAATCCGGTACAGGCTGATGTAAAACCGGCAAAGGACAGTAAGCAGATGTTAAGTAATATCGATGGACTGGATATCCAGACAGGACTTGCATACTGTATGAATGAAGAGGATTTCTATGTGGATATGCTTAAGGAATATGTGAAAGGTGACAAAACATCAACACTTGATGAATTCTTTGATAAACAGGATTGGAGCAATTACAGGACAACAGTTCATGCATTGAAGAGTACATCACTTACTATAGGAGCAGTTCATTTGTCAGAAGCTGCAAAGGCTCTTGAGATGGCTGCAAAGGATGAAGATGCAGAGTATATACGGTCACATCACAAAGACACTATAGAAGAATATGTTAAATTAATCGACCAGTTAAACAAAATCTTGGATTAAAAGGGAAATTAAAAAATAAAGATAAACCTCTGTGGTTTCCGGAAAAGGAAAATCACAGAGGTTTTTCTATTGGATATAGTATTCAAAAGCCGGAATTATTTCCTGCCTGCAGATTATTATATTCTCATCCAAACAGTGACATAATATGTGCCACAATCAGTCCGCCACCGGTACCGATTACATATCCCATCAGAGCCATAAGTACTCCTACAGGAACTAATGCACCGCTGTAGGCACCAGCAAGAATAGGGGCAGATGCTGAACCGCCGATATTTGCAAGAGATGCCACACCACATGTAAACATATCAAGTTTGAATATCTTGGCAAGAAGTACAAGAATAATTCCGTGGATTGCAAGAATCATGAATCCGGCAATAATCCAGATTGGAGCATCTGTAAGTTCTAAGAAGCTAGCACGTGAAGCTAACAGGGCAACTACAGAATAGAGCATTACATTAGAAAGCTCAGAAGTTCCAGCCATCTTACCGATTGGAGTAATAGCACCAACAAGACCAGCCAGTGTAATAAGAAGAACTGTCCATGTAGCCTTATCAAGGAATGGTGCAACACCATTGATTGCTGTTCCGATATTCTGTCCAAATGCAGATACTACCAGGGAAAGACCAAGAAGGAAAATAATATTTACAAATGTTATCTTTCCGTCATTTGCTTTAGCGTCATCTTCGAGTTTTCTTGAAACCTCATCAAGTGTTGCTGTGTCTGCTTTTACCCATTTGTTAAACTTAGGTGCAAGATTGATTGCCCACAGAAGGAACATTACCCAGATAGAGTAGTCAATAGAGTCAACTACCAGGGCATATGCCATATCTGCTTCTCCGATATCAAGAGCAGCCTGTACTGCAATCATATTTCCTGAACCGCCCATCCAGCTTCCGCACAGTGCTCCAAGTGCCTTCCATGAGCCTGCACCGAGAACTCCGTGTAAAATAGCGTAAGTAGCGATAAATCCAATGCCGATGGAAACAGATGCGGCGAAGAATCCACCAAGCATCTTAGGTCCAAGCTTTAAGATTTTGCGGATGTCGCAACGGAGCAGCATAAGGAAAATCATGGCATACAGAATGTTATTCTTCAAAGCTGAATAAGCCGGTTTTGTTGCTTTCAAATCCCATACATTCAGTGTACACATAATCATGGTAACCAGATAAAGAAGCACGATTGGTGGTACATAGTCAAAGAATTTCCACTTGGTATACTTCTGAAGCCATACCAGAAATGCTGCAAGGAAAATCAGCACAGCAATGTAAGTAAAACCATTTGTAATCATTAAGTAAAACCTCCTTCGTTTTATTCACAAATTTCTTTACAAAAATTTAATATGTTAATACAATAGTATCATATAGTAGGTTTGTTGGCAAATGTAATTAAGAAATGAAAGGATGATGATATGAAAATTACAGAAATTCGTCTGGGGCGTATATCTGTGCCTCTTCGTGTTCCATTTAAGACGGCACTACGCTCTGTGGACAGCGTGGAAGATGTGATTGTAGAGATACATACGGATAATGGCGCAGTGGGGTATGGAGAAGCTCCTCCAACGGGAGTTATTACAGGTGATACAACTGGTGCAATTATTGGAGCTATTCAGGATCATATGGTTAAGACTCTGGTAGGAAGGGATGTGGATGATTTTGAGGATATTATGATTGCCCTTCAGGGATGTATTCTTAAGAATACCAGTGCCAAGGCAGCAGTAGATATGGCCCTCTGGGATTTGTACGGACAGCTGTATAAAATTCCTGTGTATAAGCTTATGGGAGGTGCCAGGAAGTCCATTGTTACAGATATTACTATCAGTGTGAATGAACCAGATGAAATGGTAAGGGATGCTATGAATGCAATCCAGCGTGGCTATGATTGTCTCAAGGTTAAGGTTGGCAAAGAGCCTGAGAAGGATATTGCCCGCCTGTCTGCTATCCGTCAGGCAGTTCCTAAGGATACTCTTATCCGCATAGATGCTAACCAGGGATGGACTCCTAAGGAAGCTGTCAGAATTCTTAACGGAATGCAGGAGAGGGGACTGGATATAGAGTTCGTAGAACAGCCGGTTAAGGCCCATGATTTTGAGGGACTAAAATATGTTACAGAACGTTCTTATGTTCCTGTTCTTGCAGATGAAAGCGTATTTTCTCCGGAAGATGCCATGAAAATAATGCAGATGGGTGCTGCTGATCTGATTAATATCAAGCTTATGAAATGCGGCGGATTATACAATGCATTAAAGATTGCTTCTGCAGCAGAAGTTTATGGCGTAGAATGTATGATAGGATGTATGCTTGAGGCTAAGATTAGTGTTAATGCTGCTGTCCATCTGGCGTGTGCAAAGAAAATTATAACTAAGATTGACCTGGATGGGCCTGTACTGTGCAGTGAAGACCCAATTCTTGGCGGAGCAGTATTCAATGAGCAGCTTATTACTGTTTCAGATGAACCGGGGCTTGGAATCAAGGGATTTGAATCAGGACGTGTAACGTATCTGTAAACCAGATAAAGTAAATTGATATCATGATGAAAAATAAAGCGTTGCAATGGGGGTGAATTACAAGTTAAATTCATATCCACGGCAACGCTTTTATTTATTTTTTATTTATCAGCAAGAATTGCTTTTAAATATTCCCATACACGGGCGACGGATGAAATATTCATATGTTCGTTAGGAGTGTGCACATCAATTAAATCAGGACCGAAGGATATGCAGTCCAATCCTTCAAGTTTGCCGGAAAGAATTCCACATTCCAGACCTGCATGCATAGTCTGGATTGCTGGTTCATAACCATACTGGGCTTTAAATATTTCAATACATCTGTCCCGCAGCTTTGACTGTCTTGCATATGGCCAGGCTGGGTAATCCCCCGTGAAGTCCACATATCCACCTAGTTGTTTTACAAGGAGTGCTATTTTCTTAGCAATATATTCTTTGGAAGGTGCTACAGAGCTTCGTATTGAGATTCTAAGTTCCAGTTCCTCTTCTTTAAGTTCCATTACACCAAGATTCAGTGAGGTTTCAACCAGTCCCGGAAGATCCATGCTCATTGCCTGGATACCGTTAGGCATGAGATTAAGGGCACTGATAATGGTATCTAAAGAATCATCTGTAAGAGCCTGGCAGACAACATATTCTCCTGTTGTCATAACAAGACGGATATCAGGGTCTGCTGTTCCGAATTCTGCTTCTGCTGCAATGTGAAATTCTTCAACAATTTCCTTGACCTTTGACAGATAAGCTTCATCCGTTACGATAACTGTTTTTCCTGATTTAGGAATTACATTCTCTTTGACACCGCCATTAAGAGACATAAGATGGTAAGGTACTTTGTCCTTAAGAAGCATTAGAAAACGTCCCAGAAGCACGTTGGCGTTGGCACGTCCTTTATCAATCTCTGTACCGGAGTGTCCTCCAAGCAGTCCTTCCAGTGAAAATGTACATGCAATACCTTCACAGGACTGTCGTTTTACAGGAATGTGGCAGTGGGCACGTCGTCCGCCGGCACATCCGGCTGTAAGAACTCCCTCTTCCTCAGAATCAATATTAATAAGCCTTCTTGCCTTACACATAGAGAAATCCATGGCTGTGGCACCAAGAAGACCAACTTCTTCACATACAGTAAATACCGCCTCAAGTCTTGGATGTGGAATATGGTCAGAATCCAGTATTGCCAGTGCATAGGCAATGGCTATTCCATCATCTCCACCAAGTGTTGTCCCTTTGGCACGGATGTAATCCCCATCTATATACAGCTGAACCCCTTCTTTTTCAAGATTAATGCTGCAATTCTCAGTTTTATCTCCAACCATGTCCAGATGTCCCTGAATCATTACTGGTTCTGCATCTTCATAACCTGGAGTGGCTTCGGATACGATAAGGACATTACCCATTTCATCCTGCGTGCAGAAAAGTCCTCTTTTCTGGGCAAAGGCTATCATATAATCACTCAACTGTTTCTCGTGATAGGAGGTATGTGGAATTCCACATATTTCTTCAAAATATATAAACACCGGTTCTGGTTGTAAACCTGATAAAACACCCATAATTAATATCTCCTGTCCTTTTTCTTAAAATAGTAATGTGAAGTGGAATATTTGTAAAACTAATATGCCTGTGGACTTTATGATACTTGAATTAATAAAAAAAACTGTATCTCTCAGATTACATCTGAAAGATACAGCTTAAAACTACTATCGGAATATTAGTGATTACCAGCGAGCATCATCAGGACCCTTGCCTTGTCTTTCCCACTCCGGCATTCTGTTTCCTTCATCAACCTTGTAGCTGTCCCACAGATATTCTGTCTGTAAAGCACAGCTGTCGGCCCTGAATGCAGGACATCCATTACAGCCAAGTCCAGTAATATTATTGTTGGTTGAATAATCAGGCTTATGGTAAGCACCACTCATATACTTGCTGTTGCATCCGTTAGCACTGGCTGAACCAGAACCACCAGTAGTTCCAGAAGCCATATAAACAGACTCTGCTAAATCAGGCATAACTTCAACAACAGGTTTTTCATATTGATTGTACATATGAAGTCCCCCTCTTTCTTCTTTATCTTCCTAACTTATAACATAAATAAAAGAAAAAATCAACAGAAAGAATAATTGTATTTATTTAAACTTATGGAATTACAAATATAAAGATATTTTGTTGAAATGATTAATAAAAAAAGTTAAAAT
>CALZFR010000075.1 GCA_945648485.1 uncultured Eubacterium sp.
GGACGATTTTCACGCCTATATGGTGGAGAAATATCCCGACTTGGAGCGTGGGGAAAGTGCCAGCAAGACAGGCAGGAAGCACATCCCCATCCGGCTGTTCAAGCAGGCGGTCAACCTCTCCAAACAGTCAAGAGCTATTGAAGCCACGCTGGACGGCATTACCCCGTTCAATGCAGGGAAGAAGAAAGAGGAAGCCCTCTCCATGCTGAAAAAGTGGTTTCCCCAGATGGAGAATTTCTCCGGGCAGCTCAAAAAATACAAGGTCACGATAAGTGACCTGTTAGCTGAAAATGAAAAGCTGGAAGCAAGAGCCAGAGCCAGTGAAAACGGCAAGATGAAAGACCGTATGGAACGGGCGAAGCTGGAAAGCGAACTACAGAACATTCAGAAACTTGTTGACCGTATCCCGCCGGAGGTGCTGGCGGAATTGAAACGGCAACAGCGACACACAAAGGAAAGGTGATTGATTATAAGCAGATTTTTACGCCGCCCCTATGCGGCATTGTACCTTGACAACTGAATAAAGAAAGGCGAGCTATGGCAGAAAAGCACTCGGACAAAATCCCACAGTATGAGATAAATGCCCTTGCCCGGTGCTTGCTTCCCGAAATTCAGAAATTCTTTGCCAGCCCGGAGGGGCAGAAAGAATTTGAAGAATGGAAAGCACAGAGGGCAAAGGAAGCAGAACAACATAAAAGCGTATAACAAAAGCGGCGGTATCGTTATGATACCGCCGCTTTTGCTTTAGCATAGATATACTAAAAATCCGAATCCGTCCCCGATTGGAACCGGGTTCGGATTATCATGGTCTACTGCGGAAGATGGGACTTGAACCCACACGTGGTGACCCACACATGAACCTGAATCATGCTCGTCTGCCATTCCGACACTTCCGCTTATATTAAGAACCTACAGATTAATACTCCATAAATTCATTAATATCTCTTAATATATCCTCTAACTGTGAACCATCATCCTGTATGGTAAGATGGAGAGGCTTGCTGATATCCAGACTAAATAACCCCACTAATGACTTAGCATCAACACAGCTATGTCCTGATTCAATATCAAAGGAACATGGATATTTGCTTACAGTACTGACAAATCTCTGTACCTTCTCAACAGAATCAAGCAAAATACTTACAGTAAACATATCAGTCCTCCTAAGTACTTTCCCTATCTTTATCGCCCACAGCAACAAAAGTAATTATACACTATTTTTCTAAAAAAGCAAATTGTTTTTGCCTTTTCTTGAAAAAATTTTAACAAACTTACATAAGAGGAGCGATAAGTCTGAATATACGTCCCAGAGTCTTCTTTATCCATGGATAATTATCACAGTCTGCAATAGTTATTTCCTGGCACTTCTCCAATGTTGCCTGGAAATCATCCTCAATATCCTTAATACATCCATTATTATATATGTATGTTCCACATTCAAAATGCAGATAGAGGCTCCTGTAATCCAGATTCACACTGCCCACAGTTCCCCTTATATCATCACTGATAAACTCCTTGGCATGAACAAATCCAGGTGTGTACTCATATATCTTCACACCCTTTTCAAGAAGTTTCCTGTAATAGCTTCTCGCCAGCAGATAAGCATATTTCTTATCAGGTATATGAGGCATAATAATTACTGTTTCAACACCTCGCACAGCAGCATAGCTTAATGTCTGGATAAGCTCATCATCAAGTATAAGATATGGTGTCATAATGTGCACATACCTTGTAGCCCTGTTAAGAATATCAATATATATCTGCTTTCCTACTCTTTCATCATCAAATGGGCTGTCACCATATGGAATTACAAATCCGCCTGAACGAAGCTTATCATTATCCTTATCAATGTCAAATAAACATTCATCAGTAGGATAATCTGGAATATACTTATTCAGTTCTTCCTCCGGAACGCTGTTTCTCTTACCTGCTACATTCCACATTGTAAGGAACATGTAAGTAAAGCTTTTAACAGCATTGCCTTTAATCATTATAGCCGTATCTTTCCAGTGCCCGAATCTCTCATACCTGTTGACATACTCATCTGCCAGATTAATTCCCCCAGTAAACGCAACCTTGCCGTCAATAATAAGTATCTTCCTGTGGTCACGGTTATTCTGCACTGTAGACAGAGCTGGTCTTATCTGGGAAAATGGTCTGGCATCAATGCCCTTTTCTGCAAGCTTCTTGTAGAAGCCAAATGGAACATTCACCAGGCTGTTCATTCCATCGTACATAAAACGCACTTCAACGCCCTCAGCTGCCTTCTCCTCAAGAATCTTCTTAACAGACCGCCACATTACTCCATCTGCCACAATGAAGTATTCCATGAATATGAAATGCTCTGCCTGTCTTAGCTGCTTAAGCATCTCCTCCCATTTGTCATCTCCAAGAGGAAAAAACTCACATTCATTGCCATAGTATGGAGTAAAGTTTCCTATACTGTACAGGTATTTTGCAATATTAATCTCCCCGTCAGGCTCATTCTTGATTCTGTCTGTATATTCCTCGTTAACACGTATATGCCTGCTTATCTGTGTATTAACACTATCAAGCCTTATCCTCATAATCTTAGTATCAACCTGGAAATTAACGAACAGATACACCACAATTCCACACACAGGAAAGGCAAGCACTGGCACAATCCACGCCATCTTATAACCAGCATTGGTGTCTTCATTAAAAATATGTACAACCACAATCAGACCTATAATCTGAAATGCCATATAATAAATGGCAAAATACTTATACAGCAGGTTTGACCCTACAACAATCATTGCCACCTGAAGTAGTACTGCAACAAGAACCATGGCTGTTCTTCCAAATACCAGCCTTGACAACACTCTGATTTTTCGTTTTAACCTATCCAACTTATCCATAGCATCCATATCTCTATCTCTATCTTAAAAACAAATATAATTAATCGATTAGAGCGTATTATATCACGTCGGCTGGCGCCTCCGTGTTTTTTCGCCTTATGGCAATGTCCGCAAGCGCACATCGCCGCAAGGCTCATTATATCACATTATTACAAATATTTCCACCTATGCCATATAATAAAAAACATCAGAGGCTGCACACCCTGTAGATGTTCAGCCTCTGAAATTCATTTTCACTCATTTTAAAGATTGGTATATCCCATAAGATACTGGTCAACTGCCCTTGCACAGTCACGTCCCTGTCTTATAGCCTTAACTACAAGAGACTGACCTGTGTGGCAGTCACCTGCAGTAAATATTCCATTAACAGATGTTACATAGGAATCTGCATCTGTCTTGATATTGGTACGCTCATTAAGTTCAACACCAAACGCATCTGTAACATACTTCTGTGTTCCAAGAAATCCTGCTGCAATAAGAACAAGTTCACAAGGAATCTCTTTCTCTGTTCCATCAACCGGAACCATCATTCTCCTTCCGGTCTTCTCATCCACCTTTGATTCAAGGCTTACTGTGATAAGCTTTGAAAGATTACCCTTCTTATCCTTGACGAATTCCTTAACTGTTGTGGTATATATTCTTGGGTCATGACCAAATACTGCAATAGCCTCTTCCTGACCATAATCTGTCTTGCAGACTAATGGCCACTGTGGCCAAGGATTACTTTCAGCTCTCTCATCTGGTGCCTTAGGCATCATCTCCAGCTGGGTAACTGACTTGCAGCCATGTCTTATACATGTCCCCACACAGTCATTACCAGTATCGCCGCCACCGATAACTACAACATTCTTATCCCTGGCTGATATATATGTACCTTCCTTAAGTCCGTTATCAAGCAGAGCTTTGGTTGTTGATGTAAGGAAATCTACTGCAAAATATATTCCGTTAGCATCCCTTCCCGGAGCATTGATATCTCTTGGATTAGAGGCACCACAGGCAAGAACAACAGCATCATATTCCTTAAGAATATCCTTTGCCTTGACATCAGCTCCAACATTGGCGTTAACTACAAACTCAACGCCTTCTTCTCTCATAACATCAAGCTTTCTGTCAATTATATGCTTTTCAAGCTTCATGTTAGGAATACCATATCTTAATAATCCACCAACTCTGTCGCTTCTCTCAAATACAGTAACATTATGTCCTCTTGTGTTAAGCTGGTCAGCTACAGCCAGACCGGCAGGACCTGATCCGATTACAGCTATTTTCTTTCCTGTTCTTACAACCGGAGGTTTAGCTGCTGCCCAACCATTTGCATATGCCTTCTCAATAATAGCCAGCTCATTTTCTTTAGTACATACTGGCTCTCCGTTAAGTCCGCATGTACATGCCTTCTCACACAATGCAGGACATACACGGCTTGTAAACTCAGGGAAATTACTGGTCTTGTGAAGTCTGTTGTATGCTCTCTCCCAATTCCCCTCATATACCAGGTCATTCCACTCTGGTATAAGATTGTTAAGTGGACATCCGCTTGTCATTCCCTTGATAGTCATACCTGACTGGCAGAATGGAACACCACAGTCCATGCAGCGTGCAGCCTGGCATTTCTGTTCTTCCTCTGGCAAAGGTGTATGGAATTCGTTGAAATTCTTAATTCTCTCTTTTGGTGAAGATGCCTTCGCCTCTTTACGATTATATTCTATAAATCCTGTTGGCTTTCCCATATAAAACTCCTTTCGTAGTCCTGATGCAATTACTTGGTAGCAGCGTAAAATGCTTCAATCTGTGCCTGCTCACTGCTTAAGCCTTTCTCCTCCATCTGGACAATGGTATTAAGCATCTTCTTGTAATCATGTGGAATAATTCTCTTAAACTTAGGAAGATATTCTCCAAAGTTATCAAGAACCTCCTTACCCTTCTTTGAGTTTGTGTAAGCAACGTGCTCTGTAATAATCTGCTTCAACTCAAGAACATCGTATTTATCTGTTACAGGTTCCATTGAAACAAGCTGTTTATTCAGCTTTCTATATAATGTGGTATCTTCATCAAGTACATATGCAATACCACCGCTCATACCAGCTGCAAAGTTCTTACCTGTAGAACCAAGCACCACAACTCGTCCGCCAGTCATATACTCGCATCCGTGGTCACCTACACCTTCAACAACAGCTGTGGCACCTGAATTACGAACACAGAAACGCTCACCAGCCACACCATTTATGAAAGCCTTACCACTTGTAGCACCATACAGTGCAACATTTCCAACGATTATATTCTCTTCTTCCTTGTAGGTTATTCCCTTTGGAGGATATACAATAAGCTTTCCGCCTGAAAGACCCTTTCCAAAGTAGTCATTGCTGTCTCCCACAAGCTCAAGTGTAAGTCCCTTAGGAATGAATGCACCAAAGCTCTGTCCACCGGCACCATTGCACTTAACTGTATATGTATCCTCATCAAGGCTCTCACCAAATCTTCTTGTAATCTCAGCTCCAAGAAGTGTTCCTAAAGCACGGTCTGTATTAGATACATCAACCTCAATACTTCTACTCTGCTTCTCATCCATAGCTTTCTCAAGCTTCTTAATAAGAATCTTCTCATCAACAGTCTTCTCAAGCTGGAAGTTATATACATCCTTCTTGTTATAGTGAATCTTGCCTGTATCCTTTGCAAATGGATTGTTAAGTATTCTTGAAAGATCCACCTTAGATGAACGTCCGCTTTCAGGCACATCCCTCTGCTCAAGGAAATCTGTTCTTCCAACAAGCTCGTCTAATGTCTTAACGCCAAGCTTTGCCATATATTCACGAAGCTCCTGGGCAATAAATCTCATGAAGTTCACAATATATTCAGGCTTACCTGTAAATCTCTTACGGAGCTCAGGATTCTGTGTTGCAACACCAACAGGACATGTATCAAGGTTACAAACCCTCATCATAACACAACCCATTGTTACAAGCGGAGCTGTGGCGAATCCGAATTCTTCTGCACCAAGCATTGCTGCTATAGCAACATCACGTCCACTCATAAGCTTACCATCAGTCTCAATAATAACTCTGTCTCTTAAGCCATTCATAATAAGTGTCTGATGAGCCTCTGCCAGACCAAGTTCCCAAGGAAGTCCCGCATTGTGGATTGAGCTTCTTGGAGCGGCACCTGTACCTCCGTCATAGCCAGATATAAGGATTACCTGGGCGCCTGCCTTGGCAACACCTGAAGCTACAGTACCTACACCTGCCTCAGAAACAAGCTTTACAGATATTCTTGCATTCTTGTTAGCATTCTTCAAATCATATATTAACTGCGCCAAATCCTCAATTGAATAGATATCATGATGAGGTGGAGGTGATATAAGTGATACACCTGGAGTTGAAAGACGTGTCTTAGCAATCCATGGATATACTTTCTTGCCTGGAAGATGTCCACCTTCACCAGGCTTTGCACCCTGAGCCATCTTAATCTGGATTTCCTGGGCACTTACAAGATATCTTGAAGTAACACCAAATCTACCAGACGCCACCTGCTTAATTGCTGAACATCTGTTAAGTCCGTCTGGTCCAACAGTGAGACGGTCATACTCCTCACCACCTTCACCAGAGTTAGATTTTCCATGAAGCATGTTCATGGCAATAGCCATAGTTTCATGTGCTTCTTTAGAGATAGAACCATATGACATGGCACCTGTCTTAAATCTCTTAACAATAGAATCAACACTTTCAACCTGGTCTATGTTAATGCCCTTCTTAGGGAACTTAATATTCATAAGTCCTCTCAGATTCATGGCACCTGTCTCTTTGTTTATAAGACTGGTATACTCTTTGAATACGTTGTAATCTGCTGTTCTTGTAGCAAGCTGTAAAAGGTGAATTGTATGAGGATTATACAGATGCTCCTCCCCACCGCTTCTCATCTTATGTGCACCTGTGCTGTCCAGTGTTGTATCTGTAGGAAGTCCCAGTGGGTCAAATGCCTTATCATGAAGCGCCTCCACATCCTCCTGGATGTCCGCAAGGCTGATACCCTCAATACGGCTTACTGTTCCAGCGAAATATTTGTTAATAACATCAGAGTTAATACCAATTGCCTCAAATATCTTGGCACCCTGATATGACTGGATTGTTGATATACCCATCTTAGCAGCTATCTTAGTGATACCACCGATAATTGCTGCGTTGTAGTCATCAACAGCTGCGTAATAATCCTTGTCCAGCATGTTGAGGTCAATAAGTTCCTGAATACTCTCCTGTGCAAGATATGGATTAATTGCTGAAGCACCATAACCAAGAAGTGTTGCAAAATGATGTACGTCTCTTGGCTCGCCACTCTCTAATACAACAGCCATCTTAGTTCTCTTCTTTGTCTGTACCAGATACTGTTGAAGAGCTGATACTGCAAGAAGCGAAGGAATAGCCACATGGTTTTCATCAACTCCCCTGTCGGAGAGAATAATAATATTAGTGCCATCTCTGTATGCCCTGTCCACCTCAACAAACAGGTGGTCAATAGCTTTCTCCAGTGATGTGTTCTTGTAATATATGATTGGGATAGTCTCAACTTTAAAACCATCCACCTTCATATTCTTAATCTTTAAAAGGTCTGTATTAGTAAGAATTGGGTCATTAATTCTTAATACCTTACAATTTTCTTCCTTCTCTTCAAGAAGGTTACCATCTGTTCCAAGATATACTGTTGTTGAAGTAACCACCTTCTCACGGATTGAATCAATAGGTGGATTAGTAACCTGTGCAAACAGTTGCTTAAAATAGTTAAACAGAGGCTGGTGTTTGTTAGAAAGCACTGCAATTGGTGTGTCAATACCCATGGCGCCGATTGCCTCAGAGCCGTTAAGAGCCATTGGAAGAATAGAAGTCTTAAAATCTTCATATGTGTAGCCAAATGCTTTCTGAAGTCTTGCTCTCTCCTCCTTAGTGTGCATCTCAACCTTCTTGTTAGGTATCTTTAAGTCCTTAAGCTGTACAAGGTTCTTGTCAAGCCACTCACCATATGGCTGGCTGCTTGCATACTCTGACTTAAGCTCTTCATCATCTATAAGCTCACCCTTAACTGTATCGATAAGAAGCATCTTACCAGGACGTAATCTGTCTTTTAACTTAATTCTGCTCTCATCAACCGGAAGAACACCTACCTCAGATGAAAGAATAAGATAATCATCGTTGGTTACATAGTAACGTGAAGGACGAAGACCATTTCTATCGAGAACAGCACCAATTACATCTCCATCTGTGAAAAGAATTGATGCAGGACCATCCCATGGTTCCATCATAGTTGCATAATACTGGTAAAAATCTTTCTTCTCCTGTGACATGGCATTGTTGTTAGCCCATGGCTCAGGAATACATATCATAACTGCCAGTGGAAGAGGCATTCCGTTCATTACAAGGAATTCCAGTGTATTATCAAGCATGGCTGAATCCGAACCATTTGTATTAACTACAGGTGTAATCTTTGACATCTCATTCTCAAGATAATCAGAATACATGGTCTCTTCTCTTGAAAGCATTCTGTCCGCATTACCCTTGATTGTGTTAATCTCACCATTATGCACCATCATTCTGTATGGATGAGCTCTCTCCCAGCTTGGATTCGTATTGGTAGAGAATCTTGAATGAACGAATGCCATAGCTGACTCGTAGTCAGGGTCTTCCAGATC
>CALZFR010000076.1 GCA_945648485.1 uncultured Eubacterium sp.
AGTTATCAAGGTTCGTGCCGGCTTTCTTGCCGACAGCTTTAATAGAATATCATCTGTAAGATAATATGTCAACAATAATTTTGATGAATTTTATATTATTTTGTAGAAATAAATAAGAACAAAAACACTATACAAGATGGCCTGTTACAATACCGCATTCATCTACTGATAGCAATTTAATATCTACATTAGATTTAATTCTTATTTTTTCATCAGAAGGAAAATGAACCCTTATATAGTTAGGTGTATATCCATAACTATATTCATTCCCATCAATAATACTCTTTTCTTCTACAAGAACCTTTTGTGTTGTTCCAATGTAACTTTCTATATATTCTTTTTTCATATGTGATGTAAGTGAAAGAAGAATATTACTTCTTTCTGTTTTAATCACATCATCAATCTGGTCAGGCATTTTATCAGCTAATGTCCCTTTTCTTCTTGAATACTTAAAAACATGAACTTCATAAAAATTCACTTTTTTAATAAATTCTTCTGTGATATTAAATTCTTCATTTGTTTCTCCCGGAAATCCCACTATAATATCAGTAGTAATTGCAGGATTATCATAATATTTTCTTAAAATAGTACATTTTTCATAATACTCTTTGGAATTATACTTTCTATTCATTCTTTTCAGAACTGTATCACACCCACTTTGAAGGGAAAGATGAAAATGAGGACACACCTTACTGATACTGCTTATGGTAGAAACAAATTCCTCTGTTATTATCCTTGGCTCTAAAGAACCAAGTCTTATTCTTTCAAGTTTATCAATTTTACTCAACTCTACAATAACTTCAAGTAAAGAACCACAGTTATTATCCATACCATATGATGAAAGATGAATACCTGTGAGAACAATTTCTTTGTATCCTTTTTCAACCAGTACTCTTACTTCATCCAAAATATCAGGCAAAAGCCTGCTTCTGATTCTTCCTCTGGTATATGGAATAATACAGTATGAACAAAACTGGTTGCATCCATCCTGAATCTTAATATATGCTCTTGTATGTTCATTAACTTCATCAATTTTAAGTTCTTCATAACTGCTTTCTGAATTAATATCAGTAACAAGTCTGTTTTTATTATGGTCCTGACAATACTGCCTGATAACCTCAACAATATTTATTTTATTGTTATTGCCAAGAACAATGTCGACCGAGTTATCCTGGGCTGCCTTTTCTACATCGGCATTAACATAACATCCGGCAGCAATTACAATTGCATCTGGATTCATCTTTTTAGCTTTATGAAGCATCTGTCTTGATTTCCTGTCAGCAATATTAGTTACTGAACATGTGTTAATAATATAAATATCAGCCACTTCATTTTCATCAAAAGGAATAATTTCGAAACCAGCTTTCTTAAGAAGCTGTTCCATTGATTCCGACTCATATGAATTAACTTTACATCCTAAGTTATGAATTGCAACTTTATTCATTAAATATCTCCTCTTTCCATTGACATAGCTCCAGTAAAATCTTATTATAATATTAATAATAGTTACTTCAGGAGGTTTTTTATATGAAAACTGTTCAGATTTCACTTAACTCAATTGATAAGGTAAAATCATTCGTTAATGATATTACCAAATTTGATGTAGACTTTGATTTAGTGTCAGGAAGATATGTTATTGACGCTAAATCAATTATGGGTATATTCAGTCTTGATCTGTCAAAACCAATTGAGTTAAATATCCATGCAGATAACGAGGTAGACACTATCCTTTCTGTTCTCGCTCCATACATGGTATAACAGTGTTACATAATTGTTTCAGTTATTCGAATAGCGTCCGTTCCTTTGTGAACAGACGCTATTTTCTATTCTATAACAATCTTTTCAACTGTATCCAATGCCTTATTCATAAGGTCATCTATAACATCATCAAGATGATGTTCATCATTCTTAATAATATTAAGATTAGGTTTGGTTACAGGATGCTTTGCAACAAATATAGTACAGCAGTCTTCGAATGGAAGTATTGATGTTTCATATGTTCCAATCTTTTCAGATATATCGATAATATCCTGCTTGTCAAATCCGATTACTGGTCTGAAAACCGGCAATGTACATACCTCATTAGTACAATACAGACTGTGCATAGTCTGGCTTGCAACCTGTCCTATACTCTCTCCTGTAATAAGGCCAAGACATCCACTGTCTTTTGCCAGTTTTTCTGCAATTTTCATCATGTAACGCCTCATAATAATCGTAAGCTCATCATGAGGACACTTTTCGTATATTGCAAGCTGTATATCAGTAAAATTAACTACATTAAGAGTAATTGGACCTGAGTATCTGGCAACAAGCTTTGCTAATTCCACAACCTTAAGCTTTGCACGCTCACTTGTATATGGAGGTGCATGAAAATATGTTGCTTCAAGTGACACGCCCCTTTTTGCAATCATATATCCTGCCACCGGACTGTCAATTCCTCCAGACAACAGAAGCATAGCCTTTCCAGCTGTACCTGTAGGCATTCCTCCTGGTCCAGGAATTTCGACTGAATATATATTAATAACATTTCTAATCTCAACCTGTAAAAGTACATCCGGATTATGGACATCAACCTTAAGTTCAGGAAATGCATTAAGAATCCTTTCTCCAAGTTCCATATTAATCTCCATTGAATCTAATGGATAATTCTTTCTGGCTCTTCGGGCATTAACTTTAAAAGAAAAATTCTTGTCAGGATAAGCCATATCTATGTATTTAATTACATGCTCTGCAAGATCATCAAATCCATTATCATCAATCTGAACGACAGGACAGATACCAATTATACCAAAAACTCTTGATAATGCTTCAACCGCTTCATCATAATCAAAATCCGAACCAGCTGTTGCATACACTCTGCCATTTTCCTTGGACACAGTAAAATCCCCATCAATATCCTTTAAAGCATACCGAATCTGCCTTACAAGCGCATCCTCAAAAAGATATCTATTTTTACCCTTTACACCGATTTCACCATATTTAATTAAAAAAGCTTTATACATATTATCTCCATTCCACTGTTAAAATCAATAATTACGATATTTTCTAAGGACCGGAAGAAGCTCCTTTAGTACACCAACAGTATATTCCAGTTCTTCCTTTGTTGTCTTATATGAAAAACTAAACCTGAGTGTTGAATCAAGCAAATTTTTATCAAGTCCAATGGCAACAAGAGTTGAACTCAGTCCCGGTCTGTTAGAGGAACAGGCAGAACCTGAAGACACATATATTCCCTTGTCCTCAAGAGCATGTAAAAGAACCTCTGCCCTGATACCATCGAAGCTGACACTAACCACATGAGGAGCAGCTTGTTCATCTTCTCTTCCGTTTATTTTAACGCCCTCTATTTCCTTTAAACAACTGATAAACCACCTTCGTAGTTCATACATTGCCTCTGTCTTTTCTTCAAAAGCTGAATTGTATATTAATTCAACAGCTTTTCCCAATCCGGCTATTCCCGGAACATTCTCTGTTCCTGACCTCATTCCTTTCTGCTGGCCACCGCCCAGTATTATTGGCTTAAGTTTGGTTTTTTCCCTGATGTATATAAATCCAGTTCCTTTTGGACCATGAATTTTATGTCCGCTCACTGTAAGGAGATCAATTCCAAGTCTTTTAGGAATAATCCTAAGTTTACCATACGCCTGGATAGCATCAACATGGAATATAATATCCTGATTATATTTCTTAACAATATCTCCTATTTCACCTATAGGTTCAATAGTACCTATCTCATTATTAACCATCATGACAGAAACAAGTATAGTTTCATCATCAAGTGCTTCTTTCAAAGCATCCAGTGAAATAACTCCATCAGAATCAACAGGAAGAAATGTCACCCTAAAACCATTGTCTTCCAAATATAGAAATGGTTCCTTAACAGAAGAATGTTCTATTCCAGATACTATGACATGATTTCCCTTCCTTTTGTTTGCCATAGCTGCACCAATTATTGCCATGTTATTGGATTCTGTTCCACCAGAAGTAAACACAATTTCCTTTTCCTGACATTTTAATGATTTCGCAATAATTGAAGCAGTTTCCTTAATATAATTCTCTGCAGTAACACCCTTTATATGCTTTGATGAAGGATTACCATAATCCTCAAGCATTAC
Source organism: uncultured Eubacterium sp. (assembly GCA_945648485.1). Taxonomy (GTDB): domain Bacteria; phylum Bacillota; class Clostridia; order Lachnospirales; family Lachnospiraceae; genus Lachnospira. The sequence continues at coordinate 4,116 of CALZFR010000076.1, forward strand.
CTTGGAAACCATATCAACTACTTCTTTTGCAGCTTTGGTGGTTGCCGCATTATCAAGATATACTTCCATATATGCCTCCTTTCTGTAGCATCTGCCACATTACTTTTCAAAATTATACATTAGAACTGACATTAACATCATTCCGGCTGTTTCAGTACGCAGTATTCTCTTTCCAAGAGTAATCACATTCCAGCCAGCAGACTCTGCATATGAAAGTTCTTCCAAATCAAATCCGCCTTCAGGTCCAATAAATATCCCCACACTCTGCCCTTCCTTAACAGATTCCACCATCTGCCTGGTATAATCCATACCCTGGGCACATTCATAAGGTAATAATTTTACATCTAACTTCTTTGCATATTGTACAGCATCTTTAAATGTCATCACATCTGTTACAACTGGAATGATGCTCCTTTTACTCTGTTTAGCAGCTGATTGGGAAATTGTATTCCATCTTTCTACTTTTGATTTTGATTTCTTATTATCAAGCTTGACAACACACCTTTTCATAGATACTGGAACAATCTCATATGCACCTAGTTCTGTCATCTTCTGAATAATCAGTTCCATTTTGTCACTTTTAGGCAACCCCTGAAACAGATAAACTTTCACAGGAAGTTCTCTTCCTACACAATCTGTTTGTATAATATCTGCTCTTACATAATCATTATCTATCTGTGAAATACAGCATGTGTAATCCACATTATCACCGCTGCTGATTAATATGTTATCTCCCACAGTAAGCCGCAATACATTTTTAAGATGATTGACGTCACTTCCAACAATATCAATATATTCCTGATGAATGTTCTCATGCTGGGCAAAAAAATGATACATTATATTCCTACTTTCTTACTGCTGTAATATTAACCCACTCTCCATCATGATTTATCTCAACAATATCAAGTTCAGGGTTATTTCTAAACGCATCTGCAACATCATTCTCCCTGGAATCAATTATTCCAGAAGTAATGAAATATGCCCCATGTTTCATATGTTTTGTTATTTCTGATGATAAAGGTATAAGGACATCTGCAAGAATATTTGCACACACAATATCATAACATTCATAACCACATCTGTCCTGTATTTCAGTATCATCTATTATATTTCCTTCAATAACCTCTAAATCAGCTTCATTAATATTATTCTGCTGTGCATTCTCCTTTGAAGCTATAATTGCATTAGGGTCAAGGTCAGTTCCCAGAGCATGTGCTGCGCCATATTTCAACGCAACAACAGACAAAATACCACTTCCACAACCCACATCCAGCACCTGACAGTTTTGTGTGGTATATTTCTGAAGCTGCCTGATAACCATTCTTGTTGTTTCATGGGAACCTGTTCCAAATGCAGTCCCAGGGTCAATGGAGAGAACAGGATGACCTTTCATTTCTTCAGTTACTTCTTCCCACGTTGGCTTAATATATAAATCTCCAATGGAGAAAGTATGCCAGTACTGTTTCCAGTTATTAATCCAGTCTTTATCTTCTGTCTGGCTTTCTGTTATTGTGCCCTCTCCAACGTCTGTAAATGTTCTTAGTTCTTCAAGTCCTTCCTTCACCTTATCAAGAATTGTATTATCATCTTCATCAGAATCCACATAGAAATTAACCCTGGCAGTACCATCATCAGGTGGAAGTTCCGGAATAAAATCTACAAACATCGTTTTCGCTTCCTCCTGAGTAAGCTGAACATTGTCTTCAATCTCTATGCCTTCAATTCCATATTCACTTAACATACAGCTGATTAAATCCACAGCTTCTGTTGTAGTTTTAATTGAATACTTATTCCACTTCATATTTTTCTCCGTTCCACGCTTACAATATCAGCATTTTTCAAGAAATACTTTATAGCCTCTGTATGCCTCATACAAATCCACTTTGCTAATTACCTCATATGGTGCGTGCATATTCTGGACACCAACGCCACAGTCAATTACATTCATTCCATAGTTCCCCATGATATACGCAATTGTTCCACCACCACCAGCATCAACCTTTCCAAGTTCTGCTGTTTGATATATTATTCCTGCATCATCCATTATTTTCCTTAATCTGGCAATATATTCAGCAGATGCATCATTAGAACCGCTCTTACCTCTTGAGCCTGTATATTTAATAAATATAACTCCTTTGCCAAAATAAGCTGTGTTTTTCTTCTCACTTACACCAGCGTAATTTGGATCATATGCAGAATTAACATCTGATGAAAGCATGTTTGAATTTGCAAGGGTTCTTCTTAATGCAAGATCTGAAAACTGACCAAGCCTGTCAAGAACTTCTGCAACACTATTTTCAAAGAATCTGGAATGCATTCCTGTAGCACCAACACTTCCTATTTCTTCTTTGTCAACAAGAATGCAGCAGCTGGTTCTGTCTGGGTTAACAGACTCCAATTGGGCAATAAGTGAAGGATAAGCACATACTTTATCATCATGTCCATATCCCATAATCATACTTCTGTCAAATCCGTAATCCCTTGCAGGTCCGGCTGGCACAACACAAAGTTCTGCTGACTGGAAATCTTCTTCCTCAATTCCATATTCAGCTTTTAACAGAGCAAGAATAGCTTTCTTTACCGGCTCTTTATCAGTATGATTATCATTTTTATCATCATCTGAAAGTTTAGTATCATCATTTTTTAATGGAGGCATGCTGCCAACAAGGACATTAAGATCTTCGCCCTCAACTACTTTATCACCTTTCTTCTGCATCTGCTCAGCTGCAAGATGAATTAAAAGGTCAGACACTCCAATTACAGGGTCTGTCCCTTTCTCACCAATGGCAACCTCTATTACCTTACCTGATTTAAGCGCTACAACTCCGTGAAGAGCCATAGGAAGAGCAACCCATTGATATTTCTTGATTCCACCATAATAATGGGTATCCAGAAGAACAAGTCCTGAATCCTCATAGAGAGGGTTCTGCTTAATATCAAGTCTTGGAGAATCAATATGTGCCCCAAGAATATTCATTCCTTCTTCCATTGGCTTTTTTCCAATAGAGAATAAAACTACAGCCTTTTCTTTATTAACTGCATACACTCTGTCACCTGGATTAAGTCTTTTATTCTTTTTTATATGGTCATTTAAATCTTTGTACCCTGCTTTCTTTGCCAGCGCAACGGTTTCTTTTACGCACTCTCTTTCAGTTTTACAGTCAGATATGAATTTAGTATATTTTTTCGCAAAATCAAAGACATTATTTCTGCCTTCTTCATCATACTCATTCCATGCTACTTTTCTTTCCATGTTACTTAACCACCTTTCACTTACATCAATTATAAATAGTTAAATATCAAGAGTAAGCTGATTTTCATCATAATCATCCTGTGACGAATCACGACTTATTTCCATCTCAGCTTCATCTTTAAATTTTTCAATAATATCTTCGCTGATTGCTGGTAATTCCTCAATTGATGTAACACCAAATGCTCTTAAGAATTCCTCAGTTGTTCCGAAAAGCATTGGTCTTCCTGGTGCATCAAGACGACCCAGTTCTTTAACCAGCTCATATTCAACAAGTTTATTAACCGCATGTTCACAGCTTACTCCACGGATTTTCTCAATCTCCATCTTAGTAATTGGCTGTTTATACGCAATAATTGAAAGAGTTTCCAGAAGAACATCCGTAAGTACATATTTTCTCGGAGCGGCTGCCACTTTAATCAAATCCTCATAAAACTCCTGTTTAGTACACATCTGGAAGGCATTTTCCAGTTCAATAATCTTTATTCCTCTGTCTGATGATTCATATTTGTCCATCATATTATGAATAATTTTGACTGTTGTCTCTTCATCATGACCAATAGCAACCGCCAGCTTGTCCACAGGCACAGAATCACCCATAGCAAACAAAACCGCCTCTATTACAGCTTCAATTCTATCCATATCCATACTATCAGCTCCAATTCTATTATTATTCATCAGAAATATCTGTCATATTCTCAGGGTTACCTACAACTGTAATGCTGATATCACTGCATGTTGAATCCTGTGATACCTGCACAATTCCTGTTTTAATCAATTCAAGCATAACTAAAAATGTAACTATAACCGATTCCTTCGAATTGTTATTAATTAGCATCTGTCTGAAAGAAAAAACTCTATGCTTTGATATAAATTCTTTTACTTCAAGTGCTTTGTCAGCCATGCTGACCTTCTCTTTCTCAATCTTGCCAAACTTACTTCGGATAGGATCTATTTTTTCCTCCTGACGTTTCATTACGTCCTGGAAGATAGAATTAAGCATTGCCAGTGTTGTATCTCCCACAAGTTCATCCATATCCATTGGAGGTTTATAAGCCTCTACTTCAGGTGGCACTGTTGCCTCCTTGTAAAAAGACTTTTCAGCATCAACCTGTTTATCCTTAAGTTCATAAGACATATACTTAAAC
>CALZFR010000077.1 GCA_945648485.1 uncultured Eubacterium sp.
CTGGAGATGGGAAGATTTCTTGTTTCAGAGTGTGGAATGTATGTAACCTCTGTGGCAGATATTAAAGTCAACAGAAATCAGAATTACGTAATAGTTGACGGAGGAATCAATCATATTAATTATTATGGACAGACTATGGCTATGAAGGTTCCTGCATACTCATATGTTAAGCATGATGGAACGGTTATAAAGGATACAGATAAGTATTCAGTTCTGACTGGCGGTGACCATGAAAGATGGACAGTATGTGGCTCTCTTTGCACGGTGGCTGATGTGGTGGTTAAGAATCTTCCAATTGGAACACCTGATATGAGAGATAAGATTATATTCTACAACATTGGAGCATATTCTGTTACTGAGGGAATATATCTTTTCTTAAGCAGGAAGATGCCAAAGATAATTGCCATAGATTATGATATTTCTAATGAAAAAATACCTGATGTAAATGATATTAAGATTGAAACTTATAGGGAAATCGTTCATACAGACAGGATTAATTCAAGAATTGATGTATTTTAAATGTTTTTACAAATTAATACTTGACTATATGTACAAGATATTATAATGTAAATCCGAAAGACAGAGGTTAATTTATTAACATTTGCTGTCGATATTCTATATGTGAAGAAAGGCTGGTATTTGGTAATGGATCAGTTATTGGATATTTTAACAGAGATTAATTCAGAGGTAGATTACGAAACATGTGACACACTTATTGATGACGGTATCTTTGATTCCTTTGATATTGTATCTTTAGTGGGAGAACTCAATGATACATTTGACATTGATATTTCACCTGTTGATATCACACCTGAGAATTTCAATTCTGCTGAAGCAATGTGGGACATGATTCAGCGTCTTTCTTAATTGGTAACAGGTTTTGTCAGGACTGACAGGACTGTAACAATAGGCATGGAGGCCGGTTTTATTCAAGGAGGGGTTTTTATGGCTTATGATTATTCAATGCTTTTTTCATCATTGAATAGCTCAAATTTCTATGGAACATCCAGTGCTTCACTGGATTTTACAACATTATCAACTATTAAGAATGGCTCGTATAAGAAGCTTCTTAATGCATACTACAAGAAAGAGTCTGGCAATACTGACAAATCCCAGACAGACAAGAGTAATGTTACAGGTTCATCCAAGGAGAAGATTAATTCTGCCGGAGTAAGGGACAGCGCAGCGTCTGTTACAGATGCAGTAAACGCTCTTAATAAGTCGTCTTTGTGGAAGAAGACAGAGAAGACTGATGAGTCTGGCAACAAGACAGAAGAATATGACAAGGATGCAATCTATAAGTCTGTTAAGTCTTTTGTTGACAGCTATAATTCGCTGGTAGATAAAACAGGAGATTCCAGTGATACGTCGGTGCTTCGGAGAGCATCAATAATGGTTAATTCTACCAAAGCTAACAAGAACCTGTTGTCTAAGGTTGGCATATCTATAGGAACAGATAACAAGCTTTCTATAGATGAAGACGAATTCAAGAAGTCTGAGATGGTAACTGCAAAGTCCTTGTTCTCAGGGGTTGGTTCTTATGGTAAGAATATTCAGGCTGACGCATCGATGATATATGGTTCTGCGGTTGCAGATATTGCGAAGCTTTCAGGTTCTACCTACGGAAGTACTGGTGCTTACCAGTATAACAGCTTTGCCAGCTTTAACAGATATTTGTAAGTAATTATGATTAGATTAATGACAAGAGAGGTATTGTAAAGTGAGTTTACTTGAAGATTGGAGAGGTACTGCGTACAAGCAGGAGATGACCCAGCAGCAGGTTAATCAGTTCTGGGGAGCATATTTTGCCCAGGAGCAGAAGATATATGAGGAGATTCTTGCAAAGCCAGATGAACCTGTTAAAGGAACAGTTAAGGAACTGGCTGATAAGTTTGGCGTAGATGTCCTTATTATGACAGGTTTCCTTGATGGTATTGATGAGAGTTTGAAGAATCCTAATCCAATTGAGACTATGGATGAGAATACAGAGGTTAACCTTGATTATGACAAAGAGAAGCTGTATTACAACATGGTAGGCTGTAAGGCAGACTGGTTATATGAGCTTCCAGCATGGGACAACCTTCTTGATGAGCAGACAAGAAAGCGCCTTTACAAGGAATCAAAGCTTTCTGGAACTGTTGTTAAGGGTAAGAAGATTGGACGTAATGATCCATGTCCTTGCGGTTCTGGTAAGAAGTATAAGCAGTGCTGTGGCAAGAATGCGTAGAGAATCAAGCACTCTGTGATTGTCAGGTACAGCGAAAAAGCGATAAATATCAGGTGCGGCTGCCAAAGCTGTACCTGATATTTTCAATTATAGGATAGAAACCTGTCCAGTTACCTGAAAATTGAAGAAATCTTCCTGCGTAGTTTCTTGCGAAACTTTGTGTAAGAATCCCTGCAGGCAAACTGTGTTATGTACACATACAGACTGTAAAGAATTCCTGCTGTTGTGACACATGCCATAAATATAAGCCATGGCCTGTTGTAATGGTACTGGCTCAGTATGAAGGTGTTGGTATACTTAGACAGGCTGTATGAATTCCACTCAAGGTCAGTTGCCAGATAATCCATAAGCTGCTTAAGATATGGGTCGTTGTTTCTTACATTGGCATAGAATGTTACATTCTTAAGTGTTGGTGGAATGACGGCACCACTGTCAGACATGCTGCTGCTGATAAGAAACACAGTGCAGGTGTTGTTTTCAAGAGCGTAGTAATAGTGGGCTACGATTTTATCATGTATATAGTAATCATAACCTGAATAGTACAGGGTGTCAGCACTACATTGAACAGCGCTTCTTCTGGCTATCTGGTCATATTTGTCCTCGTCTATGTAATAATGACGGGGAAACAGGCTGGTAAATACGGAGTTAGTTAAACATACTACAAGGGCAACCACAGTGAATATAACAGATGCTGCCAGTCTTATAAATGCGCTGCTGTCTAACAGTTTCATCAGGTCTTCTTTTTTCATTGATAACCCCATTCTCAAAGTTAATAATTAATTGTGTTACCAGCTATACCAAGACGTAAGCTGACATCCACATGTAAAGTATAAAGCATATGTATACATAATTCAATGTTAAGATTAATCAGCTTATCATTGCTTTTTTTATAAAATATGATAAATTATACTAATGAGACTTTAAATGTGGTCAGAGTGAGGATTAAAATATGGACGCTTATACAGGCTTTGCCTATGTTTATGATGAATATATGGATAACATTCCCTATGAAGAATGGGGACAGTATCTTATGCAGCTTCTAAAAGAACAGGGAGTGCCACAGGATGGAACGGTGGCTGACTTAGGATGTGGAACCGGAACAGTAACCAGGATGTTAGACAAGTCAGGATACGATTGTATTGGTATAGATATGTCAGAGGATATGCTCTCTATCGCTTCAGAGAAAATGTATGAGGCAGAACAGCAGATAATCTACACGGAGCAGGATATGAGGGATTTTGCCCTGCCATATCAGGTGAATGCCTGCGTAAGTATAGGAGATTCAATGAATTATATAACTTCACCTGAAGATTTGCACAGTGTGTTCTCCTGTGTGTATGACAGTCTTGTTACAGGCGGTGTATTTATATTTGATTTGAAGACAATACATTTTTTTAAAGATGTGTTAGCTGATAATACCTATGCACAGAACCGTGATAATTCAGCATTTATATGGGATAATACTTATGAAGAGGAAACCAGGAATAACATATATGACCTGGCTGTTTTTGTGGAAAATGAAGACGGGACATTTGACAGGTTTGAGGAGAATCACTTCCAGCACGGTTTTTATCAGGAGGAAGTTACCAATGCGGCAGAAAAGGCTGGGCTTAAGCTTGTAAATGTATATGATGCCTTTGGACATGAAGCACCTTCCGGGGACAGTGAGAGGCTTTATTACATATTTAAGAAATGAGGAATAGAAAGTATGAAGGATATAGTTATCAGAGGAATTGCGGCGGATGGACAGATAAGGGCATTTGCTGCTTCAACAACAAATATATGTGAGGAGGCCAGGAAGAGGCATAATATGAGCCCTATCGGTGCGGTGGCACTGGGAAGACTGTTAACAGGCGGTGTTATGATGGGGTCAATGATGAAGAATGATGCTGATCTTGTGACTATCCAGATTAAATCAGACGGACCTATTGGTTCTATGACAGTTACTGCTGACCCTAAGGGAAGAGTGAAGGGGTATGTGGCTAATCCACAGGTAATGCTTCCATTAAAGGATGGAAGGCTGGATATTGCCGGGGCAGTTGGAATCGGTGTGCTTAGTGTAATTAAAGATATCGGTTTAAAAGAGCCATATGTGGGAGACACTATTCTTGTCACCAGTGAGATTGGTGATGACCTTACCTATTACTTTGCTACAAGTGAACAGGTACCATCTTCAGTAGCACTTGGAGTGCTTATGGACAAGGACAATACAGTTGAGCAGGCAGGTGGATTTATTATCCAGCTTATGCCAGATGCAACAGAAGATACAATTACCAGACTGGAGAACAGAATTAAAGAAATCAGTTCAATTACCCAGCTTATGGAGAAGGGCATGGGTCCGGAAGATATTCTTAACATGATTCTTAAAGATATGGATTTTCAGGTGCTTGATTCTATTGATGCGAAGTTTTACTGCAACTGCTCCAAGGACAGAGTCAGCAAGGCAATAATGAGCATTGGTGAGAAGGATATTCAGGAAATGATTGATGACGGCAAGCCTGTTGAGGTAAAATGCCATTTCTGTAATACCAGCTACACATTTTCAGTGGAAGAACTTAAGGAAATGCTGGAGGTTGTAAAGAGATAATGGATAACATTATTCTTATAGGAATGCCGGGAAGCGGAAAAAGCACTCTGGGTGTTGTTCTTGCCAAGAAGCTTAACATGAGATTTCTGGATTCAGACCTGGTTATCCAGGAGGAATATGGAAAGACACTGGAGAAACTTATTGAAGAACATGGAGATGCGGGATTTATACGGATTGAGGATGAGGTTAATTACAACCTTAATCCCCATAACACAATAATTGCCACAGGGGGCAGTGCTGTGTACGGGAAGCGCGCCATGGAGCATTTTAAGCAGATTGGTACAGTTATATTTCTTGATGTGCCTGTAGATGATATATTCCACAGGGTTGGCTCTCTTAAGGAACGTGGTGTGGTCTCTAACGGCAAGAACGGAATTGAAGAGATATTTGCTGACAGAAACAGGCTGTATCACAAATACGCTGATATAATATATACCCAGAAAAATAATATGCTAAGGGAATCAGTAGAAGAACTGTATGCTATAATTAAAAATAAAATTGAAAGATAATTAAAATTGTTTTATACTATGTCTATCAAGGGATACTTTTTGGAGGATTACTCATGGAAAACGAAGTTGCATCTAAGAATTTTATTGAACAGATAATTGACAAAGACATTGAAGAAGGACATTGCAGGAAGGTTGTAACCAGATTTCCACCTGAGCCTAACGGATATTTACATATAGGACATGCCAAATCAATTCTTTTAAATTACGGACTGGCACAGGAGTATAACGGACAGTTTAACCTTCGTTTTGATGATACTAATCCTACCAAGGAAAAAGAGGAGTTTGTTGATTCAATTAAAGCGGATGTTGAATGGCTGGGAGCAAAGTGGCATGGAGATGTGCTTTTTGCATCAGATTATTTCCCTGAGATGTATGAGGCTGCCGTAAAGCTTATCAAGAAGGGAAAGGCGTATGTATGTGACCTTTCTGCTGATGAGATAAGACAGTACAGGGGAACACTTACTGAACCAGGTAAGGAAAGCCCATACAGGAACCGTTCTGTTGAGGAGAATCTCCAGTTATTTGGGGATATGAAGGATGGTAAGTTTGGGGATGGAGAGAAGGTATTAAGAGCTAAGATTGACATGGCTTCTCCTAATATTAACATGAGAGATCCTGTTATTTACAGAGTGGCACATATTTCTCATCACAGAACAGGGGATGAATGGTGCATATACCCAATGTACGATTTTGCTCATCCAATTGAAGATGCCATTGAGGGAGTATCACATTCAATATGCACTCTGGAGTTCGAGGACCACAGACCGTTGTACGACTGGGTTGTAAGGGAACTGGAATATGAGTATCCACCTAAGCAGATAGAATTTGCAAAGCTTTATCTTAATAATGTTGTCACAGGCAAGAGATATATTAAGAAGCTTGTTGAGGATGGAATAGTTGACGGATGGGATGACCCAAGACTTGTGTCTATTGCAGCTTTAAGGAGGAGAGGTTTTACACCTGAATCAATTAAGATGTTTGTTGAGATGGTAGGTGTAACCAAAGCCCAGGGTTCTGTTGAGTATCCAATGCTTGAGTACTGCATCCGTGAAGATTTAAAGCTTAAGGTAAAGAGAATGATGGCAGTTCTTGACCCTGTCAAGGTTATTATTGATAACTATGAAGAGGGTAAGGTTGAGTATATGGAGGTTCCTAATAACCAGGAGAATCCTGAACTTGGAACAAGAATGGTTCCATTTACGAGAGAGCTGTTCATTGAGAGAGAAGATTTCATGGAGGAGCCACCTAAGAAGTATTTCAGGCTGTTCCCAGGCAATGAAGTCCGGCTGATGAATGCGTACTTTGTAACATGCGTAGATTTCAAGAAGGATGAAGATGGCAGGATAACTGAGATTCACTGTACTTACGACCCTGCAACCAGAGGCGGTAACTTTACTGAGAGAAAGGTTAAGGGTACAATTCACTGGGTTTCTGCAACAGAGGGCGTTAAAGTTAAGGCTCGTCTCTATGAGAATATAGTGGATGAAGAAAAGGGAGTATATAATCAGGAGGATGGTTCTATCAATGTTAATCCTGATTCACTTAAGGTAGTTGATTGTGTAGTTGAGCCTGAGTTAGCAAAGGCAGAGAAGGAAGATAAATTCCAGTTTGTAAGAAATGGTTATTTCTGTGCAGATATTAAGGACAGTTCAGAGGGGAATCCTGTATTTAACAGAATTGTATCGTTGAAGAGCTCATTTAAGCTTCCTACCAACTAAAGAAAGGCAGGAAAATATGCAGGATAATAGCGCAGAATTAGCTGAAGCATCATATATTTTTGATAAAAGACTTGAGTGTCCTTGTTGTGGAAAGCTGTTCACTTCCAAGGTTGTAAAGACAGGTAAGGCGAGATTCCTTGGATCAGATATGGACTTAAGGCCGAGATATTCAGGTATTGATACAGTAAAATACGATGTATATATGTGTACGAAGTGTGGGTATGCAGCAGTTGCAAGAGAATTCCCTAATCTGAATGCCAAGCAGAAGGAAGCTGTTAAAGAGGAGATTAGCAGCAAATTCCATGGTGTTGTAGAGGGTGACAAGATATATACGTATGATGATGCCATAGTAAGATATAAGATGGCACTTCTTGTTGCAATTAAGAAGCCGTCAAAAGTAAGTGAGTGTGCATTTCTGTGCCTTAAGCTGGCATGGCTTCACCGAAGCGTCCAGGAGACACTGCTTGCAGATAAAGAACTGGACAGTCTTTCACCAGAGGTAAAGAGAACCGTAGAGAACAGCAATATTGAGGAAAAGACTTACTTAAGGGAAGCTTATGAAGGATTTACGGATGCTTTATCCAAGGAATATCCTCCTATCTGTGGAATGGATGAGACAACAGTTAATTACCTTATGTCGGTGCTGGCATATAAGAATAACGATTATGAATCAGCCAGCAAGTATGGTTATTCCGTGTTAAGTTCAAGGACAGCCTCTGCAAAAGTAAAAGATAAAGAAAGAGACTTGATGGATATGTTAAAATCTGATAAAATATAACAGGTGTGATTATTTCACCGGATATTTTATTGGAGGTACTTGAAATGAAAGGTACAGTTAAGTGGTTCAACAATCAGAAGGGTTATGGATTCATCAGCGATGAGAATGGCAATGATGTATTCGTACACTACTCAGGACTCAACATGGAGGGCTTCAAGTCATTAGACGAGGGCGCTGAAGTAGAGTTCGACGTTACAGATGGTGCAAAGGGGCCACAGGCAGTTAATGTAACTAAATTATAATCCGGAATGTTTGCAGTGTGCCTTTTTAATATACAGACTAGATATTGGAAAAGATATATTGTTACAAGTAAGATTATGAGGGAGCAGCGGCATAATGCAGCTGCTCTTGCCATATTCTGATGTTGTTTATGCATTTTTTATAATAGGCATAGTATTTTAATAAATGAATGGAGATTAGTATGGATAATGTATTAGAGGGTATCGATTATAGTGTAACTCTTGCACCGGAGACACCAGGTATGATCCTGGCAGGAGGTATACTTGCTTTGTCAGTTTTTATTGTGATGTTTATTGTTA
>CALZFR010000078.1 GCA_945648485.1 uncultured Eubacterium sp.
CCGATTGTTGACCCCGTCCGTCGGTCCCCCCTCCCTCGCCCCTGCCTCACCTGATTCCAGCTGTCCAAGTCTAAGATGAGCCCTGATACTTTCCTGCATATCAGCAGTGTATCCAGCTTCCCTGTCATCCCATACCTTAAAAATATACTCCTCTGCCTCCCGCATATGCTCATTGTCCACCAGCATATACATTCTTTCATGGAGAGCAATTCTTCTTGCAATACAGGTAAATACCTTCTTGGCTGCAATACCACCATAAGGCCATGAGCCAGGTCTTACCGGCCATATCATTATTGTCCCTTTATGTCTCTCAAACTCAGCAGGCATATGGTATCCATCTGTCTGTGGTGTTGAATTAATAATCTTCATATATTAAGACAGCCTTTCCTTAAAGTCCTCATAACCAAATCTCTTTACAAGGCTATATTTCCCGTCCCTTACTGTATATATCGAAGGCAGTGGAATTCCGTTAAAGGTATTGTTCTTAACCATTGAATATATTGCCATATCGTTAAATACAAGCCTGTCTCCTGCTTTAATCTCATGGTCAAAGCTGTAATCTCCGATAATATCCCCTGCAAGGCAGGTATAAGACGACAGGCGGTAAGTAAATCTCTCCTGCGCTGCCATATTCCTGTCAGAATCTTTCATATCACAATCTGCAACACATGAATCAGCATTTCCAACAATTTCAGCCCCCTGTAAGACAGGAGTGTACGGCATCTCTAAAACATCTGGCATATGACATGCTGCAGAGCCATCAAGAATCAGAGTTTTAATTCCATTATCAACTATGTCCAGAACCTCTGCCACAAAATATCCTGCATTAAGAGCTATTGCCTCACCAGGTTCAAGATACACCTGGACATTATATGTATCCCTGACATGAAGGATGCATTTCACCAGCTTCTCCACATCATAATCCTGTCTGGTAATATGATGTCCACCACCAAAGTTAATCCAGCTCATCCTGTGAAAATACTGTCCAAACTTATCTTCAACCACTTTAAGGGTTGCTTCAAGATCATCTGAATTCTGTTCGCACAGAGTATGAAAATGTAATCCCGACACTCCCTCAAGAACAGCTGGGAAACCATCTTTGTCCTTCTCTTCGCTAAGGAGTTTATCTACAGTCACTCCCAGTCTTGAACCATATGCACATGGGTCGTATATTGCATGCTCCTGCTGGGTAGAGAATTCAGGATTAATCCTTAACCCCACACTCACCCCTGCTTTAAGGCACTGTTCTTTATATTTTCTAAGCTGGCTTAATGAGTTAAAGACAATATGATCACATATTTTTACCAGCTCATCCATATCCTTCTGCTTATATGCTGGAGAATATACATGATTTTCTTTGTTCATTTCCTCCCTGCCAAGCCTTGCTTCATATATCCCACTGGCAGTTGTACCGCTGATATATCTGGCAATAAGACTATATTCGCAGTAATTTGAAAATGCTTTCTGGGCAAGAAGGATATGACACCCTGTGCGTTCTTCAATAATCTTTAGTATTCTAAGGTTATCCTCCAGCTTATTCTCGTCAATAATATAAGCCGGTGTTTCAATGTCGTATATATTGTTCATCATTGTCATATATTTATTCCACTGTGGCTGGATTTTCGTCCACAACCCATGGAAGTCCCCATCTGTTCAATGCTTCCATATATGGATCCGGGTCAAATTCTTCCACATTAAATACGCCTGTACCCTTCCATGCACCTGTCACAACCATCATTGCACCTATCATTGCCGGCACACCTGTTGTGTAGGAAATTGCCTGGGATTCTACTTCTTTATAACACTCCTGATGGTCACATACATTATAGATATATATGTTCTTTTCTTTTCCGTCTTTCTTTCCGTGGAAGATACAGCCAATATTAGTCTTTCCAACCGTCCTTGGACCTAATGTTGCAGGATCAGGAAGAAGTTCTTTAAGAAGCTGGATAGGAACTACAGAAACACCATTAACCTCAACAGGGTCAGTTCTTAACATTCCTACATTCTCAAGACATTTCATATGTGTAAGATAGCTCTGTCCAAATGTCATAAAGAAACGAATTCTCTTAATTCCCGGAATATTCTTTGCCAGTGACTCAATCTCTTCATGATGAAGAAGATACATGTCCTTCATTCCAACCTGAGGGAAGTCATATTCTCTCTTAATTGACATTGCAGGTATCTCAACCCAGTGTCCATCCTCCCAGTAAGAACCCGGTGCAGAAACTTCCCTGAGATTAATTTCCGGATTAAAGTTAGTTGCAAATGGATATCCGTGGTCTCCTCCATTACAATCGAGAATATCAATTGTGTCAATCTCATCAAAATAATGCTTTAAAGCATAAGCTGAGAAAACGCTTGTAACACCAGGGTCAAATCCAGTTCCCAGAAGTGCCATTATTCCTGCATCCTTATATGCCTTCTGATAATTCCACTGCCATGAATAGTCAAAATAAGCACTGAAACCCTTTTCCTTGCATCTCTTCTCATATATGGCTCTCCATTCTGGATTCTCTGTGTCCTCAGCCTCATAATTAGCTGTATCAATATAATTAACTTTAGTTTTCAGGCAGGCATCCATAATCGTTAAATCCTGGTATGGCAGGGCAAGATTAAGCACCGCATCAGGCTTATAGCTTTCAATAAGGCTTACAAGCTCATCTACATTGTCAGCATCAACTTTGGCTGTAGTAATCACTGTATTTGTTTTACCAGACAGCTTATCCTTTAATGCATCACACTTACTTAAGGTTCTGCTTGCAATACAGATTTCAGTGAAAACATCACTGTTCTGACAGCATTTGTGAATTGCAACAGAAGCAACTCCTCCACATCCTACAATTAATAATCTTGCCATTATTTCTCCTCCTCTTCCAGCATCTCCTCCACATATCTTGGGAGCATAAATGCTCCCCTGTGCAGATTAGTTGTATAATAACGTGTTTTTATATTAAGGCTGTTCCATCTGTCTGCCTTAAAATCATTTAATGGGTGATATTTCTTAGAAGCAAATCCGAAAAGCCAGTATCCTGACGAGCAGGTTGGAATATGCGCCTGAAAAACCCGGCTAACTGGAAATGACTTGTAAGCCTTACGGTGCATCTTAACACACTCAGTTTTATCCTCCTGATAGAATGGGCTTCCATGCTGGTAAACCATTATTCCATCGTCCTTTAACGCCTTGAAACAACTGCCATAGAATTCCTTGGTGAACAATCCTTCTGTGTAACCAAATGGGTCTGTGGCATCATTAATAATCAGGTCATATTCAGCAGTTTTGCTTCTTAGAAACCTTAAGCCATCCTGAATGTATACATGAACCCTTTCATCTTCAAATCCAACTGTAAGCTCTGGAAAATACTCCTTACATACATCAACAAGCATTTCATCCGGTTCAACTACATCAATACGTTCAATAGATTTATACTGGGTAAATTCCTTGGCAACTCCGCCATCTCCACCACCAATAATCAAAACTGATTTAACGTCTGGATGGACTGCCATAGGTACATGGGTAACCATCTCATCATAGATGAACTCATCCTTTTCAGAAAACAGGATTTCTCCATCAAGAGCAAGAAATTTACCAAATTCATCCGAAACCAGCACGTCAATTCTCTGGCAGTCACTGACTCCAGAAAACAATTGTTTCTCTATTCTCATAGATAACTTCACATTAGTGGTGTGAAGTTCAGAAAACCACATTTCCATTATTGTAATCTCCATTCATATATTGTGAAATATCCACCATCCAAAACCAGTGGACAGGTGTCTCATGTCAGCTGTCCAAATCAAGGACCATGAGATTATTGATAAGTGGGTCTTCAGTTCCCTGCATAGAGCATCCCTTTTCCTTCACATAGAGTATGTACTCTATAATTTCCCTTGTTATCATCTCTCCTGGTGCAAGAATTGGTATTCCCGGAGGATAACACATAACGAATTCTCCTGAGATGCTTCCCTCTGTCTTCTCTATAGGAACAGACTTCTTCCTTGCATAGAAAGCCTCCTGTGGTGACTTAACCACCAGAGGATTAACGAATTCTCCACTCAGCATGCCTGTTTTATCTTTTTTATATATCCTTGAGATATCTGCCAGTGCACCAACAAGTCTCTCTATATCCTGAATACGGTCTCCGATGGATATGTATGCCAGAATATTACTAACATCACCAAACTCTATCTGGATATCATATTCATCCCTTAATAAATCATATACCTCAATTCCTGCCAGTCCCAGTCCCAGCGTGTGAACCGAAAGCTTGGTTACATCATAGTCAAATACGCTTGTTCCATTAATCAGTTCCCTGCCGTATGCATAATATCCACCAATTTCATTAATCTCTTTTCGCGCATATTCTGCCATCTCCATGACTTTTTCAAAGGATTCCCTTCCTCTGAGTGCCAGGTTCCTTCTTGATATATCAAGGCTTGAAAGAAGCAGATATGAACCACTTGTAGTCTGTGTAAGGTTAATTATCTGCCTTACGTAATCTGCATTAACGCCCTTATTGGTAAGAAGAATAGAACTCTGGGTAAGACTTCCCCCTGATTTGTGCATAGAAATAGCAGCCATATCCGCACCAGCATCCATGGCTGACACTGGAAGATCGGGCTGAAAATATAGATGGGTTCCATGAGCTTCATCTACAAGAACCATCATTTTGTGCTCATGGGCTAATTTTACAATTGAACGGATATCCGAACATATTCCATAATATGTAGGATTATTAACAAATACAGCTTTGGCATCAGGATTATTCTCAATGGCTTCCTTAACTCTGGACAATTCCATGCCAAGAGAAATACCCAATTCAGAATTCACTTCCGGATTGACATACACTGGAACTGCCCCACACAACACCAAAGCGTTGATTGCACTTTTATGTACATTTCTTGGAAGGATAATCTTATCCCCTCTCTTACAAGATGAGAGAATCATGGCCTGAACTGCTGATGTTGTGCCTCCAACCATAAGAAAGGCATTCTCAGCATGAAATGCATTTGCCGTAAGTTCTTCTGCATCTCTGATTACAGATACTGGATGACAGAGATTATCAAGAGGTTTCATAGAATTGACATCTATTCCAACGCACTTTTCTCCTAAAAGATCAACAAGCTCTGGATTGCCCCTGCCTCTCTTATGTCCAGGCACATCAAATGGAACAACCCTCTGCTTTCTAAGCTTATCCAAGGCTTCATATATCGGAGCTCTTGTCTGATCAATCAACTCTTTTTCCCTCCAAATACTTCATTATTAATCTTATCATTTTTCAGAAGCGTCTTTATCTTTTGATGCTCTTCCTCAAGCTTTGGCATCATCTGTCTGGCGCTGTCCATATCTTTTTCCCTTAAGAATTCTGTCATCTCACTTGCTATATCAAACATCCTCTTCATGGAAAGATTACCACACACACCCTTTAATGTATGGGCTGCGCTAAAAGCAGCATCCACATTGCCAGCTTCCATGGCATCCCTTAACAGGTCCATATTATTGTCATCATCATATTTCCTGAAAATCTTCACAAACAAATCCAGTTTTCCAACGAATCTGCCCATGCCCTCCTTAACATCCACACCTGCTTCAGTCATTAAATCCTGTACTTCTTCATATATCATATTCTATTCCCCATTTCTAAAATAATAAACTAATATCTATTGTCATTATCATATCTGTCATACAGAGTAATGTTACCATATTATGGTTTTTTCAGCAATAAAAAATGCTGGATATTATTCATATCACAGCACTTTTTATCAGTCTAACCATTTTTCAATTATCTCGCCAAGCTTCTTAATATCCAAAGGTTTTGAAGCATGGTCACTTAAGCCTGCTTCCCTTGTTGCCTTAACATCTTCAGAAAAGGCATTGGCAGTCATGGCAATAACCGGAACACTGTCTCCCTTTTCCAGCTTACGTATTCTTCTTGTTGCCTCAAATCCATCCATTACAGGCATCTGGATATCCATTAATATAATATCATAGTCTGGATTATCGGAAAACATTTTCACAGCTTCCTCTCCATTGGCGGCTTCTTCTACAGTAAGATTCATGAGTTCAAGCAGTTCTCTGGAAACTTCTCTGTTCATCTCCTTATCATCCACCAGAAGAACCTTTTTACCCGAAAAATCATATTCACTTATTCCAAGGTTCTCCTGGATTGAATGGCATGCTGCCAGACTATCGCAATTATTCTTGTTACCAGAAGAAAGGGATTTCACAATATCAGATGCTGTTATTTCTTTTCTGTTGTCAGAATGGTAAATATCATCATTATTCATATTCTTAATATAAATCATATCAAGCACAACAGTAAATATGCTTCCCTTATCAATGGCACTTTCCACTTTAATATCACCATGCATGAGGTCAATAATATTCTTAATAATCGGCATTCCAAGACCTGTTCCCTGGATATATGCCGTACGTTCATCCAGATGCCGTGAGAATGGGTCAAAGATTTTATCAATGAATTCCTTGCTCATTCCAATACCATTATCCTCAAATATAAAGGTAAACCGTGATTTTTTGTGACATGGTAATGGTTCTTCGTAGACAGTTATATTAATCGTTCCCTTTGAAGGTGTATATTTTACAGCATTAGACGCAATATTCATAAACATCTGCTGGAGTTTTAATTTATCACTGAAAACATGATTATGCTTCACATGTGACAAATCAATATTAAAATTATGCTCTTTGCTTAGAATCTGTGGCATAAGCATATTTTCCAGATCATTAAATATCTCCTGCAGACTGAGGGTTTCCTCAAACAGCTTTACTGTATTAGATTCTATCTTGCTTAAATCCAGAATATCATTGATAAGATTAAGAAGCATCTGACTGGAAACTGTTATCTTATCAAGGCACTTCTCCACCTTCTCCTTGTCATCACAGTATGCTTTGGCAAGATCCAGCATTCCCATAATACTGTTCATAGGAGTCCTGATATCATGTGACATCCGGGACAGGAACTCTGTCTTAGCTGTATTAGCTGCATTGGCAGAATCTATGGCAGACTGGAGAATTGCAGCCTGTCTGTCCTTTTCCCTTACATAATCATCAACATTCTGGATGGTCATAGTGGCTGAAACCGGCTCTCCATTTCTCTTTGCAATAATGGTAAAACCTGTCTTGCACCATATGAAGCTTCCATCATCCAGCCTTCTTAAATATACATATTCAACATGGTCTTTATCTCTTAACTCTTTCCTTACATTATCAGCAGACAATTGCTTTTTAATTTTTTCTCTTTCTTTGTTATCTACCATAAACCGTTCTGCATGTGATTCGATGGCTGCTTTGTAACTTCCGTCCTGTCCGTCATTCTCCCTGTCAGGATAAACCATGCAAAAATAATCTTCTTCCAGATCTATGTAATAGATTTCCATATAGGCTTCAACAGTGCTGAAAATGCTCTGCTCAAACATTCTGTTGCTGGTAAGGTCTGTCTCTGCCAGAATAATTGTGTCACTCTCATTAAATCCGTCATGAACAAGAACTGTCTCTCTTACCCATCCAGGTCTTCCCCTGAATCTTATTCTGAATTCATCCTCCTGGAATTTCATTCCTGAATCAATCTTCTTAAAGATTCTTTCCTGATTCAAAAAATATCTGAAACGTGTAACGTCCGAATCATACATGAAGCTTTCTTTATACTCCATCCATTCTTTAAAACCGTTGATTTTTCCATCTTCCACACCGGCTTTATCTCTTACGCATATTACAGTTTCATTAGTAAAATCTATCTGGTAAACTCTTGAATACTGGTTATTGTTAGAAAGAAGCAGATCTATCCTGTTCTCCATCATATTATGGAGTTCGTCCACCTTTCTCACTGAACTTACCCATACACTCTTACCATTCTCATCAAAACTGTTTGTCCTGATATCCTGTATCCATACAGGTTTTCCCTCTTTATTCAGGACTCTGTATTCAGTCTTAATACGCTTTCCTTCAGGAAGATTCTCCACTTTCTTTATTGAGTTCACAAACCATTCCCGGTCCGGTTCGTATATAAGATTAAGCACACTTCCTTTGGATCTCTCCATCATTTCTTCGTAACTAAGTTCAAGCATATTTAATGCAAACTCACTTAGAAAATTCAGAGAACACCTGTCATCGTAGTATCCACTTACCACACCTACCGCAGTATTATCCGCCAGGAGTTCATTAACCTTATCCTCAGTCTCGTCAGTCAGCTGTCTCTTCTCTCTCCCTGCAAAATCTATATGTTCCCTGTAAAAGCATTCTTTCATAGTAATCTCCATTCCAGTGCAGTTTTATCACGCCGCATTTAAGATATAGCACA
>CALZFR010000079.1 GCA_945648485.1 uncultured Eubacterium sp.
CTTTGTATACTCATTTGGCGGATGGATATTAGAGACTATTGTTGCGGCTGTAAGGCAGAAAAGGTTTGTAAACAGGGGACTTGTTAATGGACCACTGTGTATCATATATGGTATATCAGCTGCTGTTATGTCCTTTGGTATGTATGAGATGAAGGGTTTTGAACTGTTTATGTTTGCAACTCTGTATGCAGCAGTTATTGAATGGATTGCAGGACATCTCATTGCAAGATATTTACATGAGAAATGGTGGGATTACAAGGATATTAAGTGGAATCTGGATGGATATATATGTCTTCCAATTTCTTTAATCAAAGGTGCTTTGGGATTCCTTATTGTAGCGTATGGAAACAGCTTTTTTGTAAGCCTGTTTAATATGCTGCCATCATTAGTATTTCATATAGTGCTTCTGGTACTTCTGGGACTGCTTGTTTTAGATATTGCAGCTTCCTTCATTCTTATGAAAGGGAAAAAGAAGCATAACCAGATATGGGAAAATACTAATAACAACCTGGACAAAGTCAGCAATGCCATGGGAGACTGGATTGCTGTAAGAATTGAAAAAAGAATTAACAGGGCTTATCCCCAGTCAAAAAAGATTGCAGCTGTTCCTGTGGATAAGAATGTATTTGCCAGTGGATGCAGTATATATAAGCTTATTATGCTGTTCTTTATAGGAGCATTCATCGGTGACATTGTTGAGACGATTTTCTGCAGAATTACCATGGGAGTGTGGATGAGCAGAAGTAGTGTGGTATGGGGACCTTTCAGTATTGTGTGGGGGCTTGCTATTGCCCTGGCAACAGCTATGCTTTACAGGTATAAGGACTCAAGTGATGGCTTTTTATTCATAACAGGTACATTTCTTGGTGGTGCCTTTGAGTACCTTTGCAGTGTGTTTACAGAGGCAGTGTTTGGCAAGGTTTTCTGGGATTACAGCCATATGAAGTATAATCTGGGAGGCAGAATTAATCTTCTGTACTGTTTCTTCTGGGGAATTGCAGCTGTTGTATGGTTTAAACTTTTATATCCTAAACTTTCAGAACTCATTGAAAAGATTCCGGTGAAAATAGGAAAAGTACTTACCTGGCTTCTTGTTGCTTTCATGGCGGTAGATGCTGTGGTGACAAGTATGGCTTTGATAAGATATGACCAGAGGGATAATCAGGTTAAGGCAGAGCAGAGCTGGCAGGTATATATGGATGAGCATTATGGAGATGATGTTATGCAGCGTATATTCCCTAATGCCAAAAATTGTGATAAAAATTAATTATTTTACTAAACCCCCTCTTGACAAAGTGTCTTGAAGGGGGTATTTTATATATAGCAACTGTACTATCATACATAGTACAGTTATAACAAGCTTAAAACAAATATTTGTGTACAGGTGCTAATCATATGTAAGCACCTGAAGATTTAGCATCACCAAAGGAGGTTAAGGATGAGCAATAACATGTTTGTAATTGATGTTATGTCAAGAGTTCCGGTTTACGAACAGGTTATTAATCAGGTGGAGGAGAAAGTGTTGAAGAAACTTCTTCTTCCAGGTGCAAAGATGCCATCAGTAAGGGGCCTTTCCATGGAACTGGCAATTAACCCCAATACTATTCAGAAAGCATATACGGAGCTTGAGAGAAGAGGAGTTATTATTACAGTACCGGGCAAAGGAGCATTTATAGCTGAGGATGGTGTAGAGAAGGCAAGAGTATTAGCTACAGATAAACTGTCAGATTTCAAAGAGACAGTTGCTGGACTTTTACTGGCAGGAGTGTCCCGCAAGGACCTGATTAATATTGTCAATGAATGCTATAAGAATGATATCAATAATGAGAAAGATGAGGTGGGAGAATGATTAGAGCGGCTGGAATTACAAAGAAGTTTGGCTCTTTTACAGCACTGGATGAAGTTACCTGCAATATACTGGATGGCTGTGTATATGGTCTGGTAGGTTCTAATGGTGCCGGAAAATCAACATTTTTAAGAGTCCTTGCCGGTATATATAAACCGGATGAAGGAGTTGCATATTTTGATGATGAACCTGTATATGAGAATCCTTCTGTTAAGGAACAGATATCTTTTGTTGCGGATGAACTGTATTTTCTTACAGGGTCTAATATGAAGAAGATGGCATTAATGTATAAGAGATTATACGATAACTTTGATATGGACAGATTCAATGAGCTTACTAAGATTTTTGGATTAGACCCTGACAAGAATATTGCTAATTTCTCTAAGGGAATGAGAAGGCAGGCATCAATTATTCTTACATTGTCAACCAGAGCAAAGTATATGTTTTTTGATGAGACATTTGATGGTCTTGACCCTGTTATGAGAAATCTTGTTAAGAAGCTTATCTGTGATGATGTGGCAGAAAAAGGCTCAACAGTTATTATTACCTCCCATTCCTTAAGAGAGCTGGAGGATATATGCGACCATCTTGCTCTGCTTCACAAGGGAGGACTTGTTCTGGACAGTGACGTGCTTGAGATGAAGACAACACAGTTTAAGGTTCAGGTGGCTTTCGAAGAAAAGTTCAATGAAAGTAAATTCTGGGATATGAATATTACAAGATACCGTCAGGAGGGCTCTGTTGCTAATATGATTGTCAATGGGGACAGGGAAGAGATGATTAAGCGTTTCAGGGATATGAATCCAATTATTCTTGATATACTGCCTCTTACATTGGAGGAGGTATTTACTTATGAGATGGAAGCTCTGGGATATGAGTTTAATAAGCAGATGGAGGTAAAGGAAGATGAATGATAAGAAAATATTCAGCATTAAGCTGTTCATTAATAATTTCCTTCAGCTTAAGGTTATGGGTATTCTTGGAACAGTGCTTATTACATTGTTCTCAGTTTTGTCAATTGTTTCACAGGGTATAAGAATGATTGAATATACCAAAGAAGGAATTAGTGTTAATGGCAGTATGTCTGGTGGAGTGTCTACAACATATCTGGGCGCAGGTGATCTGTGGCCTCTTGTGTTAACATTTGTGTTTGTTACTCCTGTACTTATGCTTATGGCATTCAGTTATAATAACAAAAGAAATAGTTCTGATTTTTATAATTCCCTGCCTTATACAAGGCTTAACATGTATCTTACAAAGCTTTCAGCTGTTTTCACATGGCAGGTTATTGTCTATGTATGTGCTGTAGTCGGTATAGTTATTTCTATAGCAGTATATAAGAAGTATTTCGTATATTCTGTAAGCACAATTACATGGATAATTATTGGTACATTCATCTGTAATCTTTTGTGTGGCGCGGTAATTGCTCTTGCATGCTCTCTTACTGGAAGTCTGATGAGTAATATATGTCTTACAGGTATTATTCTGTTTATTCCTGCCATATTAAGAGTTATGATTACCGGTGGAATCAGTGCATTGTTTGATTATGTATCAAATATTCAGGTTGTACCAGTAATTGGTGTTGAAAGGAATATGATATCCGCCCTGATTGTAGGCGGAAGTATGAATGGAATCCAATATAATGAGATTCTGCTCAACAAAGGATACATGGTATATTCCCTTGTGTTAGCCATAGTTTATGCAGCTATAGGATACCTGTGTTTTGTACGTAGAAAGAGTGAAGTTGCCGGAAAAGCAGCATTGGGTAATAAGATTCATGTAATAATAAGGACTATTATAGGATTTATCTGCATGGCGGTTGGTTTTCTCCTTCTTTTAATTGAAAGAGATATTATCAGTATGATTATATTTGTGTCTCTGGCAGTAGCTGCAATGATTATATATGAGTTGATTGCAGGTGACAGAAGCAGACTTGGATTTAAAACGGGAATATCTTCAGTGATTGCACTGGCAGCAGCAGGCATATTCACAGGCTTACTGTGGTCTGGTTCAGTTGTGATGAAAGCATATAAACCAGAGACTTCCAAGATTAAATATGCTGTAGTAGAATCTAGTACTTATTATAGTAATTATTCAGGCAGTTTCGCTGATTATTACAACACGAAAACTGCTCAGTATAGAATAAAGGACTCAGATATAATTGATGTTCTTGTTAATGGTTATAATCATTGTAAAGATAAGACACACGTGGAACTTTCACAGAACAGAAAGAACGTATATACAATTAATGTGTACTTTAAGGATGGCATTATAGGAACAAGAAGATCTATTGCACTTGTAGAAGATGATTATAAAAATCTTATGTTAAAGCTGGGAGCTGATGAGGAATATCAGAAAATATATCTTGAGCTTCCTGAATATAATAATGTAACCCTGACATTTAATAATGCTGTTAATTTATCTGATTCTGACAAGCAGAATATATATAACTGCCTTCAGTCTGAGATAAAAAGAGTTGGTTATAATCAGTATATTAAATCCTTTGACCAACCAGGTGTGTACGATACTGTAAGTATTAGATTTGTAGAGAATGGCAACAACTACTATATTAGAATTCCATTTTCTGAATATCTTCCAGAAACAACAGAAAGCTTTATGAAAATGGTTAACAAAGGAAGCCTTAATTATGCTTTAGGCAGTGTGACCAGCAAAGATGCTATAGAACTTGTAAAATCAGCTTTTGATAATAAGCTTTCCTTATCTGGGGACTATTATTATCTTAATGTTGAAGTCCTTGAGATTAATCTGCCTGAGCAGAGACAGACAACATTATATGATGCATATAACAATGGAACATCACGTATGGATGATGTTATAACTAATGCAACAAAGGAAGGGGCAGGATTTAATAAGGATGTTATTATTGAGAAGCTTAACAGATTGAATGCTGATACGCCGATAGACCCTCTAAAATCGTTTTATCAGATTAATGTCCGCATCCACACGGAAAATGGTTTGATGGAATATTATTTCTATATCCAGTAACACTGTATAGATTTCTTCCTTCCGGGAATAATTAGTATGAAAAAGACCGGAAGGGAGAAGTATATTATGGCGCAGTCAGATACATTATATAATGCGGGCAAATTTTTGGCCAGCTTAGATGAAAACCTTTCCTTAATGGAAAACCGGCTTAATACTTCTGCCAATTTTGACATCTTAAGAAGAGATGTGTTAATTGGCGGCAGGAAAGCCGGCTTTTTCTTTATAGATGGATTTGTACAGGAAGATATGGTAGAGAAGCTGATTCAGTTTTTCTATTCATTAAAAGAAGATGACTTAAGGGATTTAGATACATTTCTTGAAAGAGGAATGCCTTATACTGAGGCGGAGAGTTGCAATGAAGTGGAAAAGGCTGTGACGATGTTTCTCTCAGGCGTAACACTTATGTTCGTAGATGGGTTTGAAAATGCAATCCTTATTGACTGCAGGAACTATCCTGCAAGAAATGTACAGGAACCATGGAAAGACAGAGTGCTCAGAGGCTCCCGGGATGGTTTTGTTGAGACACTGGTTCATAATGCTGCCCTGCTTAGGAGACGTATCAGGGATGATAAATTCTGTATGGAACTTTTAACGGTGGGAAGCCGTTCAAGATCAGATGTGGCGGTGTGCTATATTGATGATCTGGTAGACAAAAAACTTCTGACATCGATTAAAAAAAGGATTGATGATATTAAGGTTGAGTCTCTTACCATGAATGTGGAGAGTCTGGCAGAGTGTCTTTTTCCTCACAGATGGATAAGTCCTTTCCCTAAATTCAAATATTCAGAGAGACCAGACACTGCAGCTGCTGCAATCCTTGATGGCAATATTGTTGTACTTGTGGATAATTCCCCGGCAGCAATGATTCTTCCTACATCAATATTTGATATGGTTGAGGAAGCAGATGATTATAATTTTGCTCCGGTAATAGGAACTTATTTACGACTGTCAAGATTTGTATTTACATTCGTAACAATGTTTCTTACACCTGTATGGCTTCTTCTTATCCAGAATCCTGGGTGGATACCGGAGTGGCTGAAGTTTATTACAATAAGTAATGATATAACTGTGCCTGTTATATGGCAGCTTCTGCTGCTTGAAATGTCTGTGGACGGACTGAAAATGGCTGCTGTTAATACACCAAGCCTTCTGTCCACTCCACTAAGTATTGTGGCTGGTATTGTTGTGGGAGAATATGCAGTCAGTTCGGGATGGTTTAATACGGAATCACTTCTATATATGGCTGTTGTCACTGTGGGAACTTATTCCCAGGCAAGTTTTGAAATGGGGTATGCCATGAAATTTGTCAGGGTTCTGACTCTTATTCTTACAGCAGCATTCAATCTGCCTGGATTTGTGGCAGGCTGCATAATAGGATTGGTTTCTATAGTATTTAACCACACAATCTCAGGAAAAAGCTATATTGCTCCTCTGTATCCTTTTGATGCAAATAAGCTGAAAAGGGCAGTTTTCAGAATAAGGCTGCCTCACGGAAATCATGGAAATAACCAGAATCAATAATGATTTATAAAACTTTTAGAAATTTATAGCCTGTATTAATATTATATTCCTGTGAAGTGTGATAGAATAAAGATTATATAAAGGCTGGCAGATATGCTGACACAGGACATGTTTCGTGAAATGGAGTATTTATGGGCAGGGTTATAGGAATTGATTTAGGAACGACAAATAGTTGTGTTGCTGTTATGGAAGGAGGTGTGCCTAAGGTAATACCTAATAATGAGGGATATCGGACAACACCTTCTGTTGTGGCGTTTTCAAAGGATGGACACAGGCTTGTTGGAGATGTGGCAAAGCGCCAGGCAGCAGTTAATGCTGACAGAACTATGTTTTCCATCAAGAGACATATGGGAACTGATTACAGGAAGAAGATAGATGGGAAACATTATACTCCACAGGAGATTTCTGCCTTTATCCTTACTAAATTAAAGAACGATGCGGAAAGCTATCTTGGAGAGGAAGTAACAGATGCTGTTATAACTGTGCCTGCCTATTTTAATGATGCGGGACGTCAGGCTACCAAGGATGCAGGGCGTATTGCAGGACTTAATGTTTTAAGAATTATTAATGAACCAACATCTGCAGCACTTGCCTATGGACTGGACAATGGACAGCCACAGAAAATTCTTGTGTATGATCTGGGCGGCGGAACATTTGACGTGTCAATAATTGAGATTGGGGACAGAGTCATAGCAGTGCTTGCTACATCAGGAGACAATCATCTCGGAGGAGACGATTTCGATGACAGAATAGTCAATTTCCTTGTAGAGCAGTTCAGAAACCAGACAGGCATTAATCTTGTCAAGGACACATCTGCCATGTCAAGAGTACGTGAAGAGGCAGAGAAAGCCAAGAAAGAGCTGTCATCTGCAATGACAGCCAATATTAACCTTCCTTTTATTGCAATGGCAAAGGATGGTCCAAGACATATGGACATTCAGTTAACAAGACAGCAGTTTGTGGCCATGACATCAGACCTGGTGGACAGGACTGTTACACCAGTGGAGAATGCCCTTCATGATGCAGGACTTGGAAAACAGGATATAGATATGGTTATCCTTGTGGGAGGCTCTACAAGAATCCCGGCAGTTCAGGATAAAGTAAGAAATCTTATGGGAAAAGAACCATCAAGGAATCTTAATCCGGATGAATGTGTTGCCATGGGAGCGGCAATTCAGGGTGGTAAGCTCTCAGGTCAGCTTATACCTGGCTGTGGAGCATCAGAGATTATCCTTATGGATGTTACGCCAATGTCCCTGTCTATTGAAACGGTTGGAGGAATTGCCAGCAGACTTATTGAGAGAAATACTACAATACCAACAAGACACAGCCAGATATTTACAACAGCAGGTAATTTTCAGACATCTGTAGATATTAAGGTTTTCCAGGGAGAGAGAAAGTTTACAAGAGATAATAAGCTTCTTGGTAATTTCAGACTGTCGGGAATTAAGAGGGCACTTGCCGGAACACCACAGATTGAAGTTACATTTGATATAGATGTTAATGGAATTGTGAATGTATCTGCTAAGGATCTTGGTACAGGCAATCTTCAGTCCATTACTATTACATCTAATTCCAATATGACTGAAGAAGAGATTCAGAGAGCCATGTGGGAAGCGAGAGTTTACGAGAAGCAGGATGAGCAGGGGGAAGAACTTGTCCAGCTAAGGATTGATGCCGGTAATCTGACATCAAGGATAAGTGCAGAATTATCTAATCATAAGAAGGATTGGGATAAGCAGATGCGAAAGGAGATTAAAGACGCCAACAATGCTCTGTTAAAGGCAATGGGCAGTTCAACTCCTGAGAAGATTAATGTTGAAACTGCTGAAAGAATCCGTGAGGCTAAAGACAGACTTATGGAAGTTCTTGGAAGATA
>CALZFR010000080.1 GCA_945648485.1 uncultured Eubacterium sp.
ATTAATATAACACTATATGCTATACTTATCTGAAATTGCGGTGTCTAATGAAATTGCGACAAATAAAATAAAAAGAATGAAGGTGCAGAAAGTGGAAAATGTTAACAAAGGAAATTTTGGTGAGGGTAAAATCAGTTCTCTGATTTTATCCCAGGCTATACCTCTTACATTAGCCCAGATGGTTCAGGTAATATACAATGTGGTTGACAGAATGTACATCGGGCATCTGCCCGGGGATGAGACAGGAGCGGCATTGACAGGAGTGGGAGTAACATTTCCGGTAATAACTCTTATTGCAGCCTTTACTAACCTGTTCTCCACAGGTGGCACTCCTCTCTGCTCAATTGCCAGAGGGAAAGGCGATGAGGACAGGGCAAAGAGAATTGAGGCTCTGACACTGACAATGCAGATAGTTATGGGTCTGGCTCTCATGGTGGTTCTCTATATCGTGAGAAAGCCTGTGCTTTACATGCTTGGGGCAAGTGACATAACATATGTATATGCAGAAAAGTATCTGTCAATATATCTGCTGGGAACGGTATTTATGATGATAGGTACCGGAATGAATGGATTTATTAATCTTCAGGGATTTCCCCAAATGGGAATGCTGACTACAATTATTGGTGCAGGAATCAATATAATCCTTGATCCTTTGTTTATATTTGTGCTGGATATGGGGGTTACAGGAGCAGCAGTTGCCACTGTTGCATCACAGTTTGTTTCCTGCTGTTTTGTATTAAGATTTCTTTTCGGTAGAAAGACAATAATAAAGATTTCTGTAAAGGATTTATTTAAGTTTGATTTCAGGCTTCTTAAAGATATGGTTACACTGGGGTTGTCCGGATTTATTATGGCGGCAACAAACTGTGTAGTGCAGGCTGTATGTAATGCCACACTGTCAATTCACGGAGGAGACATCTATGTGGCTGTAATGACAATCATTAATTCCATAAGGGAAATGATAGGTCTTCCAATTAACGGAGTGACAAGCGGAAGCCAGCCAGTGTTAAGCTATAACTACGGAGCAGGAAAGAAGGAAAGAGTTAAAAAGGGAATAAAGTTTGCCAGTGTTGTTGCCCTTTGTTATACATTTCTGTTCTGGGTACTTGTTCTTTGTTTCCCAACTTCATTTATAAAAATATTCAGTTCGGATGAAAGCATTCTGGAAGTGGGAAGAATGCCTGTTGTTGTTTACTTTATGGGCTTCATAACCATGACACTGCAGTTCTGCGGACAGTCTACCTTCGTTGCACTGGGAAGGTCAAAACAGGCAATATTCTTCTCTCTGTTCCGTAAGATTATCATTGTGGTTCCTCTCACGCTGATTCTGCCC
The DNA here is from genome assembly GCA_945648485.1 of uncultured Eubacterium sp. Classification (GTDB taxonomy): domain Bacteria; phylum Bacillota; class Clostridia; order Lachnospirales; family Lachnospiraceae; genus Lachnospira. Next base: position 1,334 of record CALZFR010000080.1, read on the forward strand.
AATATGGCAAATCTTGGGGCTATGGGAGTATTTCTGGCTGAACCCATATCTAACTGCATAGGAGGTCTTGCAAGCTATCTTACTATGTATTTCACAGTTTATAGAAAATTATAAAAATATTGCAACATATTTTTATACAGGTTTTTAGTTTATTTCAGGAATTCTGCCAGTGTGGCAAACATTTTCTCGATGTCAAGAGGCTTGGCGATATGTCCGTTCATGCCTGCTTCTTTGGCATCGTTCAAATCTTTTTTGAATACGTTGGCAGTCATGGCAATAATTGGAAGGTTTGCCTTAACTGGGTCGTCAAGGCTTCTTATGGCCCTGGTTGCCTCATATCCATTCATGACAGGCATCTGTACATCCATAAGTATTAAATCATATAAAGATGCAGGTGACTCCTTAATGATATTAACAGCCTCCTGTCCGTCAACAGCTGTATCAATGATAAAACCAACTTCCTTAAGAATAGTTGCGGCAATTTCCCTGTTAAGCTCATTATCCTCAACAAGGAGAAGGCGCTTGTCTTTAAACATGTTAACATCATATGAAGCTGGCTCGTTCTCCTTGACAGCAGATTCCATCACAGCGTATCTGTGAGGTGTGCATATGGTGATTCTGGTTCCCTTATTAGGTTCACTTACAATATCAATAGTACCATTCATAAGGTCTACAAGCTTCTTAACAATCCCAAGTCCCAGACCAGTTCCATGAACCTTACTTGCTGTAGAAGAACGTTCTCTTGAGAAGCTTTCGTATACATGATTAAGGAATTCTTTAGACATGCCAATTCCGTTATCCTCACATACGAACTCCATAATACAGTCATCGTCAGATTTGCCAGGCAGCTGTGTGAAACTGAATCTGATATTGCCGCCGGAAGGAGTGTATTTAATTGAATTACTAATGATGTTAAGGACGATTTCATTAATATGGTTTTCATCCTCATATATGTAAGGAGATGGAATGTTAGCACTTCCTTCAATGGTGAGGTTTTTCTTCTTTGCCTCACTCTCTACCATAATCATAGTCTTTTCTACTGCAGAAGAGACATCAACAGGGACTTCCGTTATATTAGTTTTACCATTCTCAATACTTGCCATCTCTAATACATTATTAATAAGGCCCAGAAGCTGTTCGCTTGCCACGTCAATGTTGGAAAGGTATTCATTTAACTGGTCAGGATTGTTGATATTTCTCTTTGCCAGTTCTGTAAATCCAACAATGGCATTCATAGGTGTTCTGATATCATGGGACATGTTGAAAAGGAACTGGGACTTGGCTTTACTTGCAATTTCAGCCTGTTCCTTGGCTGCTGATATTGCCATGGTCTGCTCAACCTCTTCATCTATGCAGCGTGACAGGGAGATACAGAACAACTCACCTGTTTTACTTTCCATAAATATAACTTTCTTCTCAATCCAGTGGAGAGTATTGTCATATCTTTCATGCCTGAATCTCATGGTGACTTCTTTTTTTCCTGCCTCAAATGCCTTGATTAAAGCATGACGGGTAAATTTTGACCTGTAGTCAGCACGCTGCAGGTTGTCAGAAATAGTAGAAACAGTAATATTTACAAGGTCATCAATAGTTGCCGGAGAGAAGTCCTGTTCAATAAGCTCGCCATTGTTAAATGCTACGTGAACCGTATTTTTTGTAAGATTAGACTCAAGTATTAAAGGATACACTGTTGTGGCAGCAGCAACAATAAGCTGCAGTTCAGTCTGTCTCTTGAAACGTTCATTGGTAATATCTGTAATATCACGGATACTGATAAGCATATGTGGTTCATCTGCATTAGTGTTGTTAATTGTATATCTGTTGTGAAAATGGCGGATATAACCATTAACATACACGTCATATTCAATGTGGTATTCTCTCTGGTTTGCCAGAACCTTCTTAAGTTCATTAAGCTCTGTGGCAGCCAGGAATCTTCGCTTGTCAGAGTCTATTATGTTCTTTCTTGCAAATTCATTAACACTGTGGGTGTAGTCATAATTTCCACCTGCCCAGTCCCCAATCTTATTTTCCGAGCTGCTGTTAAGGTGGAATTGTTCTTCCTGCTCTGTGTTAAGGTTTACATCTATCAGACAGATAAAGTCGTCTGTAACGCTCCATAATACAGAGTCAACCTTCATCTTGGCTGTGGAAATGGCATTCTCATGTGCCTGCTGCTTCTGTGTATACAGGAAAACAACAAGATTAATTATAAACAGTCCGAATATAGAAGAGAAAAGCATAATGTCCCTCTTATTAGATTCGGATAAAATGATATGTGATGCCTCTGATGGATGAAACTGCACCAGAGACCATTCTGTCCCGGAGATAGGTACAACATTTCCTACAGAAATACCTGACTGTCCGCTATAGTAGAAGCTACGGGAATTCTGGTGGATAACGGCTTCTCTGATATTAGCTCTGTCAGGAATGTCTCTATCGATAAGGAAATCAAAGAAGTTAGAGGCATTAAGGGAAACATCTGTAGACTCACCATTATAATATCCAAGAATTGTTCCGTCTTTTCTTACCATATAGGAAAGAAGAGGATATCCATATACCTGGTTTTTAAGTATGTCCGTGATTGTTTCTTCTTCAAGGAAACCTACAAGAATACCGCATATTTTGTTATCAAAATAAACTGGGGAATAGAAACCTATAAATGTCTCTCCAATAAGAATCTTAGAGGAAAGTACTTCTGCAATACCAGTCTCACCCCTCATTCCCCTATGGAAATACTCTCTGTCAGAGCAGTTTGCTATCTGACCATTGCTGGTGAAATCACTGCCGTCTGGTGCCATAAAACGGATATAGTCAAAGCTTGTATTATCCTCAAGATTCTTTAGCAGTTCCAGGTCAACTTCTGGGTGGTCAAGAGATGTCCCGTAGAGATATGCAAGCTCTGTAATGGTAGACAGACTAGAAGAAAATATGTTGCTGACATGGTCTGATGTCAGGTTAGATATCTGTCCAGTGTACTGGTTAATTAAGTCAAGTTGGCTTTTCTGGCTTCTGAACATGAAATAACACAGAATACTGATTATAGATATTGTAAGCAGTATCAGCCATGAAACATTTATAATAAACCTTTTTTTATATTTTTCCATCGGTAATATCTCCCATGAATAGTAAAAACTTGGTAACTATATAATTTTACCACGTATAATGAGTGATGTCCATAAAATACAATCGAAATCAGGCGTTGTAATCAGGGTGTATAAAGACGTGTTGACATTCGGGGCAAATAAGCCGATACTATATATAGGGGTGGTGGTTAATATGGCTGGAAAAAGTAAACGGTTTACCTATGTGCTTCTGCCTGTTATAATTCTGATTGTAGTGGTGGCTCTGCTTGGTATATATGCATATTCAAGGATTTCAAAGCCTTCATATGATTTTAATGATAACCTGGATGTGACGGTTCTGTCTGTTAATGATGAGGACGTAACCTTCAGGGAACTGGGATATTATATAGTATATGTTGAGAAAACCTTCGACCAGATGGCAAGAAGTTATAATCCTGATAACCCTGCTGATTTCTGGAAAACACATTTTAGTGCCGGAGTGAACAGTACATTTACTGATGATTATGCGAAATCATTAGTAAGGGAACTGTACATATATGATTATATCATGGAAAAAGAGGCAGGCACCAGGGGAGTGGCGCTTACTGATGCTGAAAAGTCAGCAGCGGTAAAGTCTGGTGAAGAGGAATACACTAAAATATCCGAAAAAGGGAAGACTGCTCTTGGTATTACAAATGAGCTGGTTGTGGCATATTTCTTAAGAAGGAAGCTTGTGGAGAAATATGTGAACCAGGCAGCAGAAGAGATAAAAAACAATGGTTTCCAGGGGGATGTGTCTGCACAGCTTAATTATAATGGTGAGTTCTATCTTAACCAGATTAAGAGCAGATATCAGGTGAAGTATGACCAGAAGCAGTGGGATAATATGCCAATGGGAACGATTACAATAAACTGAAAGATTATGGAACAGGAATACAGATAAGTATGAAAAAATTAGTTATATTTGATTTGGACGGAACATTACTTAATACGTTAAATGACCTTGCAGACAGCGTGAACTATGCCCTTACATATTATGGCATGCCGGTAAGGACGCTGGAGGAAGTAAGAAGCTTTGTAGGAAATGGAATTGGAATGCTGATTAAGCGTGCTGTGCCATATTACACAGATGAGGCTGTGATACAGGAAGTGCTTGAGACCTTCAAGGTATACTACAGCAGTCACAGCATGGATAAGACTGCTCCTTATGTGGGGATGCCGGAAGCACTGAAGGTGCTTAAGGATAACGGACTCAGGCTGGCTGTAGTCTCTAATAAGATTGACCATGAGGTAGTAAGACTTGTTAATCATTTTTTCCCGGATACCTTTGATGAGGTGGTAGGAGAAAGGGAAAATGTAAGAAGAAAGCCAGCACCAGACAGTGTTAACCACGTTCTTGCCAGCCTTTCTATAGAAAGGGATGAGGCTGTGTATGTTGGAGATTCTGATGTGGATATAGCCACAGCTGCCAATGCTTCTATGGATTCCATTCTTGTTAGCTGGGGATTCAAGGGCAGGACAGCTTTAGAAAGTTATGGCGCTAAGGTTATTGTGGATGTCCCAAGAGAGATTCCGTATATTCTTCTTGAACACCAGAATTAACATAAGATAATATAAGCAGGGCATATCACTCCGATGTAATTCAAGTGATATGCCCTGCTTTTATTATTTTGCGATTATACCTCGCATTTATTATTCTGCAATTGTGGTTATGACCTTGCTTCTTCGAATTCTTTAACAATTGAATCATCAGGCTTCCTGGTAAGGAGACTTACAACAATGATGAATACCAGTGATACGATAAATGCTGGTAAGAGCTCATAGATGTTGAATGCACCGCCAAGAGGTCTTACAAGGAATTTCCATATAAATACAAATGCACCGCCTGATATGATACCGGCAAGTGCTCCGGCAAGTGTTGTTCTCTTCCAGAATAACGAGCAGAGGATAACGGCACCGAAAGCACCACCAAATCCAGCCCATGCGAAGGATACAATCTGGAATACACTTGAGTTAGGGTCTCTTGCAAGGAAGACACTTATTATTGAGATTACAACTACAGTAATTCTTGCAACGAGAATGCTCTGTTTCTCTGAAATCTTTACACCGAAGAAATCCTTTAAAAGGTTTTCAGAGAAGCCTGAAGAGGCTGCTAACAGCTGGCTGTCTGCAGTTGACATTGTAGCTGCAAGAATACCGGCAAGGATAACACCTGCTAAAAGAGCTGTAAGTAAACCATGCTGGCTTAATATATTGGCGATGGCGATAATTACTGTCTCGCTGTCTGCAAGGGATACCATTGCACCAGATTTTGACATTGCAAGTCCAATTACGCCAATGAAGATTGCTACTGCCATTGCAAATACAACCCAGATGGAAGCGATTCTTCTTGAAAGGGTAAGTTTATTCTCGTCCTCAATTGACATGAAACGAACAAGAATATGAGGCATTCCGAAATAACCAAGTCCCCATGCTATGGTTGATATAATTGAAAGGAAACCATAAGGTGAGCTTGAGTTGTTTGCTACATCATATGTTGCATTTAATGATATATAACCTGGAAGAGCAGAGGCATTAGCTGCAACTGCGTCAATACCGCCTGCTGAACTTATACCGTATACAACAATTGTTATAAGAGCAATTGACATTACAATGCTCTGTAAAAGGTCTGTTGTACATACAGCCCGGAAACCGCCGAGAATTGTATATGTTATAATAACAAGAGCAGATACTACCATGGCAGTCATATAAGGTACGCCAAAAAGTGAATTGAAAAGCTTGCCGCATGCTGCGAAACCTGAAGCTGTGTATGGCACGAAGAAAATAATGATAATAAGGGCTGCAATACCAGTTATTATATTTCTCTTATCGTGGTAACGCTTTGACAGGAAATCAGGAACTGTGATTGCGCCTAAATTGCTTGAATAGCGGCGAAGTCTCTTGGATACGAAAAACCAGTTAAGCCATGTACCGATACCAAGACCGATGGCTGTCCAGGCTGCATCGCATATACCGGAAAGATATGCAACACCAGGCAGACCCATTAAAAGCCAGCTGGACATATCACTTGCCTCAGCACTCATGGCAGTAACGATAGGTCCCATCTTTCGTCCTCCAAGATAGAAATCGTTAGTGTTGGAATTGTTCTTAGAAAAACGTATTCCAATAATAACGGTCACTGACAGATATAATACGATTGCGATTATAATTCCAATCTGTGAAATAGTCATGTTCTTCCTCCTTAAATATAGCATATATGAAAATTCGCCATGCATAATTATGCATGGCGATTTAGCCTGTTAAAGTCTATCATATATAGATGGATATGTCAATGCTGGCACGGTTTACCTATTTATAAAAAGAATATTATTGTGAACAGGGATGTAAATGTAATATAATATACTTCATGTGAATTATTTATAGGGATAGTGATTGCTTATGATGAACAGGAAAGAATTATTAGAATATGGTTTGTCCTTTCCGGGGACATACCAGGATGCTCCATTTCACGACCCGAACTGGCAGCTTGTCAGGGTTAAGAAGAACAAAAGGGCATTTTTATGGACATATGAGAGAAATGGACAACTGAATATTAACGTCAAGGTGAAACCGGAATGGAGGGATTTCTGGCGGGCAGCTTTTGATGCGGTCATTCCGGGGTATCACCAGAACAAGGAGCACTGGAATACGGTAATTATAGATGGTTCCGTTCCAGATGAGGATGTTAAGCGCATGATTGCAGAAAGCTATGATCTGGTAAAGGACAGACACTGATTACAGAAAGTTCCGGTGGCAGTGTCAG
>CALZFR010000081.1 GCA_945648485.1 uncultured Eubacterium sp.
TGTATTTCCGGAGGCAAGGATTCCATGCTTATGGCAAAGCTGTTTCAGGAACTTAAACTTCACAATAAGTTTGATTTTACAGTTAAATTTCTCGTAATGGACCCTGGATATAATAAGGAGAACCGGGCTCTTATTGAGGAAAATGCTGGCAAGCTGAATATTCCCATTGAGGTTTTTCATTCAGATATATTTGATTCAGTTTTTAATATTGAGAAATCACCATGCTACATATGTGCCCGTATGAGGAGAGGACATCTGTATGCTTTTGCAAAGGAACTTGGATGTAACAAGATTGCATTAGGACATCATTATGATGATGTAATAGAGACAATTCTTATGGGGATGCTCTATGGAGCGCAGATACAGACTATGATGCCAAAGCTGCACAGTACTAATTTTGAGGGGATGGAGCTTATAAGACCTATGTACCTTATACGTGAGGATGATATTAAGGCGTGGAGAGATTATAATAAGCTTTCATTTTTACAGTGTGCCTGCAAGTTTACTGAAAACTGTGTTGACTGTGACAGCGAGGAGAATATCTCTAAAAGAATCGAGACTAAGAATATAATTGCAGCTCTTAAGAAAACTAATCCCTTTGTGGAAAGTAATATATTCAGAAGTGTAGAGAATGTTAATCTTGACACAGTAGTTGCTTATAAACATAAAGGAGTTAAGTACAGCTTCCTCGACACATATGATAATGTTTAAACTGGCAATTTTAATATTGTTTTAATTTAGAAAGTCCCGTCTTTTTCCTATTTTAATTTCCTTTATGGTATTAATTAGGAAAAGGAGGGACTTTTAATGAAAGTTACATAGTCATTCAGGAATTTTGGAAGGTCATTTGACAGAAAAGCAGAATCATTCTTGTTTAATCATCCTTATTTTTCATTTCTTTCTATATTTATAGTAATGCCAATAATGATTCTTGCCATAGTGTGTATTGCAACAACTATACTTGCTTTTCCTATTGTCTGGCTGTTAGGATAATTATTAAATAATCTTTTGAATTTTTTTTTCAATCTTAATGTAATCTTAATATACATTTCAATTATCCTAATGCACATTTTATAAGGAGTAATATAGAATTTAAGAATATATAAAGGATGTTCATATCCTGTGTGAGGATGGTGAAATTATGAAATATATATTCTTTGTTTTGTGTATTATAGTTGGGATTATACTGTTTATTGCAGGGTATCGTCTGATGAAACACCTTGATATATTTCTGGAAAATAATTATAAAACTATAATGGAAAAAGAAAATGATATGGTAGAGGACAAAAATGCTGCAGGAGGTGACAGTAGTGGAGGATGAAAGAACCTGTCCTGATGAATTGCTAAAAATTGTTAATCAGCAGGAGGACAGTAAAAACAGAGGCCATCTGAAAATATTTTTTGGATACGCCGCTGGAGTTGGAAAAACATATTCAATGCTTAAGGCTGCACATGCTGCAAAACAGCGTGGAATAGATGTTGTTGCCGGATTTATAGAACCCCATGACCGTCCAAGAACAACAGCACTCCTCAATGGACTTGAACAGCTTCCAGTTAAGAGAATTTCCCATAATAATATTATTCTGGGTGAATTCGATATAGATGGCGCAATTGTGCGGCATCCCGAGCTTATTCTTGTGGATGAACTTGCACATACTAATGCTGATGGGTGTCGTCATGCAAAGCGTTATCAGGATATACAAGAACTGCTTAATGCTGGAATTGATGTATATACAACAGTTAATGTACAGCATATAGAAAGCCTTAATGACCAGGTTGCATCTATTACAGGAATTTTTGTAAGGGAAAGGATTCCTGATTCAGTATTTGATAATGCGGATCAGGTTGAACTGGTGGATATTGAGCCACAGGAACTTATTGAGAGAATGCAGACTGGTAATGTATACAGGGAAAAACAGGCAAAACAGGCTGTAGCTAATTTCTTTACTCTGGATAATCTGACTGCTTTAAGAGAAATTGCATTAAGGCGATGTGCAGACAGGGTTAACCTTCTGACTGACCAGGCAAGAATCAAGAGCAGGGCTGATTATCACACTGATGAGCATATTCTCATATGCCTGTCCTCTGCACCATCTAATGCAAAGATAATAAGAACGGCAGCAAGAATGGCAAGTGCTTTTCATGGTGCTTTTACAGCTCTATTTGTTGAGACACCGGATTACTCGTATATGAGTGAGGAGAATAAAAAAAGACTTCGTGCTAATATGAGACTGGCACAGCAGTTAGGTGCAAAGATTGAGACTGTATATGGAGATGATGTTCCTTATCAGATTGCCGAATTTGCAAGAATATCAGGAGTTTCCAAGATTGTTATTGGAAGAAGTACAGCTACAAGAAAGCATTTGTTTAGTAAGCCTTCTCTTACAGAAAAACTGATTGTGGCAGCTCCTAACCTTGATATCTATGTTATACCGGATGCTTTGGCAGCGGTATCTGATTACCATGCTTCCAGAAAGAAAACAGGTATGCTTGCTTTCTGTACGGCAGATATTATTAAGAGTATTCTTGTTCTTATTGCTGCAAGTCTTATAGGAGTTGTTTTCGACCAGCTTGGTATCTCTGAAGGTAATATTATTACAGTCTATATTCTGGGTGTGCTTATTACTTCAGTTGTCACACATAATAGAATATATAGTCTGATTTCATCATTAGTAAGTGTATTTGTATTTAATTTTTTATTTACGGAGCCAAGATATACTTTTATTGCATATGACAGTGATTATCCTGTTACCTTTGCAGTTATGTTTATTGCAGCATTAATAACCAGTTCCTTATCTGTCAGGCTTAAAAATCATGCAAAACAGTCAGCCCAGGCAGCATACCGTACAAAGGTACTGTTTGATACAAACCAGCTGCTGCAGCGTTCAGGGGATATGGATGAGATTATGTCCATAACTGCAAACCAGCTTATGAAACTGCTTAATAAAGATATAATCATGTATCCTGTTAATGGCGGTAAATTGGGGGAACCGCAGGTTTTCAGTATTAATGAAGATGAGTTTGATGAAGAATGTATCTGTGACAATGAGAGAGCAGTTGCAACATGGGTACTTAATAACAATAAACATGCAGGGGCTACCACAGATACCTTGTCTAATGCCAGATGCCTGTACCTTTCAATAAGAGTAAACCAGAATGTATATGGGGTGGCTGGTATTGTTATAGGTAATAACCCTCCAGATGCCTTTGAGAACAGCATTATTCTGTCTATTCTTGGCGAGAGTGCACTTGCAATGGAAAACTATAAGAATGCAAAGGAAAAGGAAGAGGCAGCTATTCAGGTTAAGAACGAACAGTTAAGGGCCAACCTGTTACGTGCTATTTCTCATGATTTACGTACACCGTTAACTTCAATTTCAGGGAATGCCAGCAATCTTCTGGCTAATGGACAGGCCTTTGATGAAGAGACAAAAGTACGCTTATATACGGATATATATGATGATTCCATGTGGCTGATAAATCTTGTTGAAAATCTTTTATCTGTTACCAGACTGGAAGACGGTCGCATGAACCTTCACATCTCAGCAGAACTGGTGGAAGATGTTGTGACAGAAGCTCTTAAGCATGTTAACAGAAAAAGAACCGAGCATAATATTACTGTAGAACATAAGGATGAATTTCTTCTGGGAAGAATGGACGCCAAGCTTATTGTGCAGGTTATTATTAATATTGTTGATAATGCAATAAAATATACGCCAAAGGGTTCAAACATAAGCTTAGTTACCCGGAAAATTGGCAGTAATGTAGTTATAAGTATTGCTGATGACGGACCTGGTATATCGGATGAGGCTAAACAGCACATATTCGACATGTTTTACAGTGGTGCTAATAAGGTGGCAGACAGTCGTAGAAGTCTGGGATTAGGGCTTTCATTATGTCGTTCTATAGTAACAGTTCATGGTGGGGAAATAACAGTTAGTGATAACCACCCAAGGGGAACTGTATTTACATTTACAATACCTGCAGAGGAGGCATATATTAATGAATAAAATATTAGTATTGGTTGTTGAGGATGATGTTTCTGTTAGAAACCTGATTACTACCACGTTACAGACTCATAATTACAGATATTTAACTGCACCAAATGGTTCAACTGCCATTATGGAGGCTTCTTCACATAATCCTGACATTATTCTGCTTGACCTTGGGCTTCCAGATATGGATGGGGTTGAGGTGATTAGAAAGGTAAGAACGTGGTCTAATGTTCCAATAATTGTTATTAGCGCCAGAAGTGAAGATACAGACAAGATTGATGCCCTGGATGCAGGAGCAGATGATTATTTGACCAAACCATTTTCTGTTGAGGAGCTTCTTGCCAGAATCAGGGTTACACAACGTCGTCTGGCTTTGATGCAGACAGAGAATAACAGTGATAATGCAGTATTTACTAATGGTGAATTAAGAATTGATTATGCAGCTGGATGTGCATATCTTAAGGATGAAGAGCTTCATCTCACTCCAATTGAGTATAAGCTGCTATGTCTTCTTGCCCAGAATATAGGTAAAGTTCTTACCCATACATTTATTACACAGAAAATATGGGGAAGCAGCTGGGAAAATGACATTGCTTCACTAAGAGTGTTTATGGCAACACTTAGAAAGAAGCTTGAATCCACACCTGATTCCCCACAGTATATACAGACTCACATTGGAGTTGGATACCGCATGATGAGAGTTGAATAAATTACTTGTTTTTTAGATTAATGTGTTTAATATTACCTTGAAACCTCGTTTCCGCTTTTTGAGAATGCAAGAGTGTTAACTTCATCAACTGTAACAAGGTTGAAATCACCTGACACGGTGTGCTTAAGGCAGCTTGCTGCGTTAGAGAACTCTACGGCTTTCTGTGGAGCAAATCCATTGATAAGGCTGTATATTATTCCTGCGCAGTAGGCATCTCCGGCACCGATATAATCAAGAATATTCATAAAATATTCCCTGCTGTAGTATGCATTTCCATCGGAATATATCATTGACTGGAGCTTGAAAGTTGAGATGGAAGTCTCTATACGCCATACAGATGCCACCATCTTGAAATCAAACATTTTCATAAGCTGTTTAGCAATATAAGCGTTCTTTTCTTCTGTTGTTTCAGATGCATCAATTCCGAATATTCCAACAGCGTCATCCTCATTAGCAATACAGATATCAACATATTTACAGATTTCACTCATAACTTCTCTGGCTTTGGTGCCAGACCACAGTTTACTTCTGTAGTTGAGGTCGCAGCTTACTGTAAGACCTTTTTCCTTTGCTTTTTTACATGCATTTAATGTGATTTTTGCCATGTTATCACTGATAGCAGGTGTAATACCTGAAAAATGGAACCATGTAGCATCAGTAAATATCTTGTCCCAGTCGAATTCATCTTCATTTGCCAGGGCAATGGCAGAACCTTTTCTGTTATAGATTACGTTTGTTGGACGCTGGCTTGTCTTTTTCTCAAGGAAATATACACCAATCTGGTCGCCGCCCCTGACAATGTGCTCAACACCTACGCCAAACTGTCTTAATGCGTTGACACCACTCTGGCCGATTGTGTGTGCAGGAAGCTTTGTAACATAGCTTGTATCTACACCGAAATTGGCAAGAGAAACAGCAGTATTGGCTTCACCGCCTCCGTATACAGCTTCATATGAATGAGCCTGGATAATTCTTTCATTGTTCTCAGGTGAAAGCCTTAACATCAGTTCTCCAAATGTAATAACTTTATCCTTCATTTTCCTCTCTCCCGTAATTCATAAAGTTTATCGGGTATGATAATAGCACATTTGCCATGTAAATTCATTATAAAATATAATGAATTTCATTAATAAATCTTAATAATACTAGTAATTTTTACGAAAAAAGTATTCCAGATGTTGCAAACAGATGTGATGAAGGTGTAAAATCCATTGGAAATATGAATTAACATATAATTATGACAATGGAGAATATTATGTATAATGAATTAACACCTAATGATATCAAGAAGATGGAAGAGGAAATTGAGTATAGGGTTCATGTAGTACGCAAGGAGGCTCTTGAGGAAGTTAAGACAGCGAGAGCCCATGGTGATTTAAGTGAGAATTTTGAATATCATGCTGCAAAGCGGGAAAAGAACAGAAATGAGAGCAGAATTAGATATCTTCAGAAAATGATTAAGACAGCTACTATTATATCTGATGAGTCAGCGGAGGATGAGGCTGGAGTTAATAATACAGTTGAAATTTTCTATGAGGATGATGAAAGCACAGAGAAAATTAAACTTGTAACTACAGTAAGGGGTGACTCACTGGAAGGACTTATCAGCATTGAATCTCCCCTGGGAAAGGCTCTGCTTGGACATAAGGTGGGAGACAGGGTTCTTGTGGAAGTTAATGACTCTGTAAAATATTATGTAGTAATCAAAGCAATTGAGAATTCAGATGATTCTGATGATAAAATACAGCCATATTAAGCAGTTAGTATATTTATATTAACATCTTGAAATATATATTGAATGAATATATAATTGATTTACTATAGATTGTATCCTGGAGACAGGAGATATAATGGCATTAGACCAGATACAGTACAAGGCTGTGAGACACTTTAACGGGCCTGCCATGATACTTGCAGGTCCGGGAAGTGGTAAGACTACAGTAATAACTCACAGAGTTTTCAGTCTTATTAATGATAGAAAAGTACCGGATGATGAGATTCTTGTAATTACATTTACCAAGATGGCGGCAGTCGAGATGAAAGAACGCTATTTGAAGATGGCAAATCTTAGATTCACTCCAGTGGATTTTGGTACTTTTCATGCAGTTTTCTTTATGATTCTAAGGGATGCCTGTGGCTTTAAGGCAACAGATATTGTCAAGGTTAAAGATCAGTGGGATTTTGTTAAGACCCAATTTTCCATGTATGGCGTTGATGTAAGAGACGAGAATGGGGTAATTAGTGATATTATTTCAGAGATTGCCAGAGTAAAAAGTCTTCCTGATGAGAAAATTCAGGAGTATTGTCCGGTAAGCTGTGAAAGAAGACTTTTTGTTTCTATTTTCAGGGAATATGAACAATGGCTTGAAACCTCTCATATGGTTGATTTTGAGGATATGATGAAAAAGACATACTGTCTTTTAAGGAATACCCCGGATATATTAAATAAGTGGCAGAACAGATACAGATATGTATTGATAGATGAATTCCAGGACGCTTCACCTATTCAGTTTGAAATAGTCAAAATGCTTGTAATGCCTCATCAGAATATTTTTATTGTGGGGGATGATGACCAGAGTATATATGGATTCAGAGGTGCAGCACCTGGTGTAATGCAGGAATTCAAGAAAAGCTTTCCAGACTGTGCAGTATATACTCTTAATATTAATTACCGTTCTACCGGAAGCGTGGTGAAGGCTGCTACAAGGCTTATTAACAATAACAGTGACAGGTTTTATAAGGATTTGAAAGCATATAACGACATGGGAGAAGATGTTGTTAAGCTTCTGTTTGAATCCACAGAGGAAGAAGTAAAATATATATCTGACCTTGTATCAGATAAAAAGCCTACTGCGGTTCTTACAAGAACTAACAGTGGTGCAGTGGAACTAAGAAGATACCTGCTTAAGCATGGAATATCATTCAAGAAATCAGAATGCAAGAATGATGGGGAGAATATTTTTTTACATTGGATAGCGCAGGACATTACTGCATATTTTAATCTGGCAAGGGGAGAAAGGGCAAGAAGAGATTTATTAAGGATAATTAACAAACCCTCAAGATATATAAGCAGGCAGTATTTTATGGAAAAAGATGTGGATTTTGATTTGGTCCTTTTAAGAATGAAACAGGGAAATCAGGACAGGCTTATAAAAAATATGAATTCTTTAATGAATGATTTGAGATGCATTAGTTCAATGCCTCCCTACGCTGCAATTAATTATATCAGGAAAAAAGTGGGATATGATGCGTATATATATTCTTATTGCAGAAAAGAGGAGATTAACAGTGAACTGTTTATGTCGATTCTTGACAGATTACAGGATTCTTCAAGGAACTTCAGTACACTTGAACAGTGGATTAATATGGTTTCTGACGGTACCATTTCTGATGACACCAGATATCCGTTAAAATATTCAGAGAA
>CALZFR010000082.1 GCA_945648485.1 uncultured Eubacterium sp.
ATGGAATAATGCAGCTCGCAATTATTTCTTTAAAAAATCAAAAGAAAATTTTCTTTTATTTCGTATCAATTCCACAAGAAGACGTTCTTTATCATAAATTGCAATATCCACACCATCATAATTCATCATAGTTTTTCCCATATCAAAAGCTTCGCTATTTTCATAAAATTGCTTCACTCTTTCATCACTAATTTTTCTTGTGTTTTTTGTTGTCGCAACATAATAAAAATCCGATATAGTATCCGTGTAAATAAATATAGTCAACAACTTCAAAAGGGAATGTAGGTATTTTTTATTTTTTACCTACATTCCCTCAAATATCTATTCATTGTTTTTAAATAAGTTTTTTAATTCTTCATATGCACTACAGTCAATATACCCTGATTACTCCCGGTATATCCTTCACAACTGACATTCCCTTAAACACTGCCAGTGCGTCATTAATATTCTTCTCAAGCACAGTATCTGTGATGATAACCAGCTCTGCAGTGCCTGATTTTCTGCTCTTCTGCACTACCTGTGCAATACTTACGTCATTATTGCCAAGAACACTGGCTATATTGGCAAGAACTCCCGGACGGTCCTCTGCTATAATTCTTAAGAAGAACTTGCTTTCAGAATCCTCGATTCTTTTAACCGGCATCTTCTTATAGCAGTTACAGCCGACTCTTCCGCAGCTGTCATATACAAGGTCACGGCATACATCTATAACATCACCCATAACAGCACTGGCTGTAGGCATCATTCCGGCTCCTCTACCCATAAATGTAATATCTTCCATGGCATCACCATGTACAAATACAGCATTATATGAATCTCTTACCCCTGCAAGCGGATGATCCTCAGGAATCAGCATAGGATGAACCTTAGCTTCAATACCGTTTTCTGTCTGTTTTGCCACACCTACAAGCTTAATAACATAACCAAATTCCTTTGCATATCTGATATCATCAGCTGTTATCTTAGTAATTCCCTCTGTATATACCTGATTGAACACAACTCTTGAGTGAAATGCTATGGTAGCCATAATTGCCACCTTTCTTCCTGCGTCATAGCCCTCAACGTCAGCTGTTGGGTCAGCCTCTGCATATCCTAACTCTGTTGCCTTTGCAAGGGCATCTGAGTAACTCATTCCTGTCTCTGACATCTTGGTAAGAATATAGTTAGTTGTACCATTTACGATACCCATAATCTCACTTATGTTATTGCCTGCCATGCTCTGCTTTAATGGTCTTATTATAGGGATTGCACCGGCTACTGCAGCCTCAAATAAAAGGTCACTTCCCATCTGTTCTGCCAGATTACCAATAAGCTCGCCATGCTCTGCAATCAGATCCTTATTGGCAGTAACCACCTGCTTTCCTGCCTTCAGACTCTCTGTTACATATTCCAGTGCAGGGTGGAGCCCACCCATAAGTTCCACAACTATTTCAATATCCTTATCAGATATAATCTCATTAAAGTCATCCGTTAACACAGCTTTGTCAAATCCTGTTCTGTCCTTGCTCATATCTCTTACAAGAACCTTCTTAACATTAATAACTGCACCTGTTCTATCCTTGAACTCTTCCCTGTTCTCCTTAATAAGCCTGTACACGCCCCCGCCTACTGTACCTGCTCCAAGAAGAGCAATATTAATATTTCTATTATCTGTCTTTTTCATAGCTGGTCTCCATTTCTTATAAATGTACGTCTCTTGATTATACACTATTTTTGTCCTATTGCAAATTGTTCGTATTTATTGCAAAATAAGAAGGTATAAAGCACATAACATTTTTTACAGGGCTGTTTGTGCCGCAGGCGCCACAAAATAGCCCTTATCGCAGAGCTAAATCTGAAATTTAGCTTGCGGTTACTTCGACGCAAAAGCGTCTGCGGAATGGAGACCAACTATGAATTTCAGACCATGTATAGATATTCACAACGGAAAAGTAAAACAGATTGTAGGTGGAAGCCTCGCAGATGAAGGAAATCATGCTATTGATAATTACATATCTGACAAAGGTGGTGCCTACTATGCCAATCTATATAAGAATAAGGGACTTTCTGGAGGACACATTATCCTCCTCAACCCTGCCGGCTCAGAATATTACGAAGCTGATGTCGCTGTGGCTAAGGACGCTCTGGGTGCTTACAGGAATGGTCTTATGATTGGCGGTGGAATGAATGATGCCAATTCCACCGCATTTCTTGATGCAGGAGCTTCCCATGTAATCGTTACTTCTTATGTATTTAAGAATGGAGAGATTAACTTCACTAATCTGGACAGAATGGTATCTGCGGTAGGCAAGGAACATCTTGTCCTCGACTTAAGCTGCCGCAAAAAGGATGACAAGTATTACATTGTAACTGACAGATGGCAAAAATTCACTGATGTTACCGTTTCTTATGATGTTATGAATATGCTTGCCTCATACTGTGACGAATTTCTTATTCATGCTGTAGATGTAGAAGGCAAGGCTAACGGAATTGAAGAAAATCTTGTAAAAATCATTGCAGGCAGCCAGTCCTGCCCTGTAACATACGCAGGCGGTGTGGGAAGCTACGAAGACCTGCGTACCTTAAAAGAACTTGGTCACAACAAAATTGATGTCACAATAGGAAGTGCCCTTGACCTTTTCGGTGGCTCCCTTGATTTTGATGAAATTCTTGTAATCTGCAGAGAGTGATGTTATTTATATAAACTAAAATATATTATTTACAAAATTCTAATTTAGTGTATAATGTGCCTAGATTGAACATATTCTATATTGAATGAAATCTGAGGACGGAACGGGCAGCCGTCACCCTTGTTGGAGATGTGGGAATGTCACCCCACCTATTTCATTTGTTTAAAAAGGGGCTGTCGCTTCACGAATTTTCATTCGTTAAAGCGACAGCCCCTTTATATCGCAACGTACTAATTTCGAGCATTTCTTGAAAAATGTCTGTATATTAACAAAGCCACGCCAAGAATTATCAGAATGGCTGTAAGAACCCATACCCACACCGGTGTGTTTGCGATGTTATAGCACCTTACATTAATCCACATCTGGTTAATCTTACTGTTCTCCTCTTTGTCAAAATACTGCATAACAGCACTTCTTTTCATTACCTTCTCAGTAGGATACTGGGCAGATAACTGTCTTACAGCCTGTTCCTTTGAAACTGTAAGAATGAAATCTTCATCATCAGAATCTCCTGAAAAGAAATACCCAAGAGGATATTCAATAGTATCCTCCTCATCTTCTGCCTCATAATTCCACTTCACATACTCATACACCACATCGCTGTCTCCACCTGATATTACAGAAGTGTACCCGATATAGTCCATATTTCTTACTGCATTTTCTGGAATAGACAGGAAATTAATAAAGCTCTGGGCTGCATGCTTTTTATTAAGGTCGCCCTTGATTCCTGATTTCAGCATTACCCATCCGTCGAAATACATATTAGTACACTCAACTGGAACAGCAAAGTTAAGGTATATATCATCTTCCTCAGCCTCATCCATTGTATACACAGCATCTCCGGACCACTGATAACCTGCCACAACCTTTCCGGAAATCATGTCTGCCTTGGCACTGTCTGTCTCGAAGGAGTACACGTTGTTCTTAGCTTCCTGAAGATATGATAAAACCTGTCCGATAGTTTCATCTGACGTATCATTCATCTCCTCTGCCAGACGGTTTTCATAATCAGGAGAATTAATAAACTGCTCTGATGTAAGTAAATCTGACTTAATCGCCCCAACAGCTGCAAACATAGAATCTCTTACATTATCCTTAATTGTAATCTGTCGTCTGAACTCTGTATTATTTATAATATCCCATGTTGAAGCCTCTTCTTCTGACACAATTTCAGGATTATACACTATTCCAGTAATTCCCCACATATAACCTGCAGCGTATTTGCTCCATGACTCGCCGTTAATGGTGTTATTGTCAAATACATCTTTAATAAATGGAGAAACACCTTTAATATAATAATTTTCCTTAACTTGTGTATCAAAGAAATCTTTAGAAAATGGTTCAAGCCACCCTTCACTCATAAGCTTCATTATCATGTATTCAGAAGGACATATTAAATCATACTCATCTCCAAGAGTGAGCATATTATACATTTCCTCGTTAGTACCCATACAGCTGTATTCAACCTTTACATTTTTGCCATATGTGTCATGGTACCATATTTCAAAATCTTCAACCATGGAATTTACACCCATGATATCCCCGCTCTCCAGGTCTATAGGCTCATCCCAGTCCCCGGTATCTATATACTCTTCCCAGTTACACACCCTAAGCACTATTGTATCATTGTCAGCACCATATACTACTGTTGCTCCTGAACCGGTTTTTTCCAGTGCAATAATCACTGCATCAAAGATAAATACCGATAAAATAATTCCCAAAACGATTTTCTTAATGATATTATTCTTCAATTCCGGCCTCCTTTTCTGCTTTCTTTGCAGGGGCAAGATTGATAACCAGCTCAGCCACCAGAACAAGCAGGAAAATAATGGTAGATAACGCCCACAGAGCCGTTTTAATCTGAGTCTGTGAACCTTTAGTAGCATTCACAACATAAGTACTTATTGTATCAAATGTGGCAGGTTTGGTGTATGTTGCCACGAAATAATCATCAAGAGAAAGAGTAACTGCCATTACAAATCCAGACATAATTCCTGATGCAATCTGTGGGATAATAACCTTAAACAACGCATATACAGGAGTTGCTCCCAGGTCCAGGGCTGCTTCATACAGGCTTGGGTCCATCTGCTTTAACTTAGGCACCACTGCCAGATATACGAAGGGCGCACTTAATACCACATGTCCCACAACCAGAGGAATATAGGTATCCTTACTTACACCCAGAACTACTACAATAAGAATACACAGTGAAAATCCTGTTACAACGTCTGCATTAACAACAGGCACCTGATTTAAAGTTGACATTATATTATCGGTTCTCTTCTTTGAATAGAAGGCTCCGATTGCGCCTGTTGTCCCAAGAAATGTGGCAATCAGGGCACTTCCAACTGCAAGAAGAAGAGAACCTCCAATCATGCCTGTAAGTTCAGGCGTTGTAAACAGAGTAATATAATTCTGTAATGAGAATTCCTGGAAAGGTCCGATATTAGGTGCATCCGTAAAACTGTACACTGCCAGAATAAGAATAGGCAGGTACATAAATAACAAAACCAGGAACAATATAGCGTATTTTATATATTTTTTAACCATTATCCTGCATCCTCCATTCTTCTACTGAATGATTCTTCCACTGCTATCCTGCTCCCTGTCCCATGTAAGAACAGCCACAACACCAATTATAAAGAGCAGAATCAATGCTATCATAGAACCATTGTTCCAGTCATATGCGCTGAAATAGCTTCCAATAAGACTTCCCATAATATAGGTGCTGTTATACAGCATATCCATAACAACATAGTTAGTCATCGCTGGAAGAAAAACCATAGACACACCACTTACAATTCCAGGTACAGACAGAGGAAAAATTATTCTTGTAAATGTCTGCATATTGTTAGCCCCCAGATCTGATGCCGCTTCAATCAGATTCTTATCCAGCTTGGACAATGTAGTGTACAGAGGAAGAATCATGAATGGCAGGAAGTCATAGGTCATTCCGATTACAGAATTAAGAAATGGATAGAATGCCAGATTTCCCTCAATTAATGATAAAACCTCTTTTAGTGCTGTAATTCTCAATGTAAAATTAATCCACATTGGCATTATGAAAAGAAGAAGTATAACTGACTTCCTCTTAATATTACTCTGTGCCAGTATATAAGCCACTGGATATGCAATAACAAGACACACAGCAGTGACAACAAGCGCCAGCACAAAGCTGTAGCACAGAGTACCCAGTGTATTAGGGTCTGTAAAAAAATGTGTCAGATTACCAGTTGAAAACTTTCCTGTTCCATCTGTAAATGCATAATAAAAAAGAACAAGAAGAGGTGCTGCCACAAATACCAGTAAAAATAAACCATAGAATATCCCAAGTCTTCTCTGGGAAAATAAAGATTTCATATCTGCCTCACAATCTGCCGCAAACCCCGGCTGCATTATTTCTTAATCTGGAACTTCATCTTGTCCTCTGGCATGATAAGACTTACCATATCCCCCATATTCCAGAGATACTCATCATCTACAATAAGGTCATGTCCATATTCAGTTCTTACAACATAGCTGTAATGGTCACCCTTATATATAAGATTAATGATTTTTCCTGTTACAAGACCTGCGTCTGTGTCGTCACTCATAATAATGTCATCCGGCTGTATAGACACAGTAACCTTTAGCTTTGATGTATCAACAGTCTCACCATTACCATCTATAAGTGTATCGCCTTTCATTGCAGACTTTGGAATAACTCTGGTAAGATCGCAATGTATAACCTTACCATTAAAATCCAGTGTATAATCCGAATTAATGCTTGCCACAAAACTGGTTGTATGGTCTTCTGCAATCATGACATGAATTCCATCCGGGTCCAGCTTCATTCCAATAGTATCTCCTACGCTGAAGCATTTTGTAGTCCTTATTATCATCTCATATTTTCCAGATTCCACAGCCAGCTCATAATGCATTCCCTTGAATATAACTGACGTAACCTCTCCCACAATAGTTCCGTCTTCAGGGGATGTAATTATTACATCCTCCGGTCTTACAACCACATCAACCAGGGTTCCTTCTGGTACATCATCCATACCAGTAAATTCACCACCACAGAATCTTACCTTTAAAGGACCTGTCATGATTCCCTTAAAGATGTTGCTCTCTCCTATGAAGTCCGCAACAAATGCATTCTTAGGCTCATTATATATATCCTCAGGAGTGCCTGTCTGCTGAATCTTTCCCTCTGAAAGAACAACAATCTTGTCAGACATGGTAAGAGCCTCTTCCTGGTCATGAGTTACATATATAAATGTAATACCCAGCTTATCATGCATGCTCTTAAGTTCCAGCTGCATCTCCTTCCTCATCTTAAGGTCAAGGGCCCCCAGAGGTTCATCTAACATAAGAATTTCCGGTTCATTTACCAGAGCCCTTGCGATAGCGATTCTCTGCTGCTGTCCTCCGGAAAGTGTGGATATTTTCCTATCCTCAAATCCCTCAAGGTCAACAATAGAGAGTACTTTTTTTACCTTCTTCTTTATCTCATCCTTTGGAAGCTTTTTTAACTTCAGTCCAAAGGCAATATTCTCATACACATTCATATGTGGAAATAAAGCATATCGCTGAAAAACAGTGTTAATTGGTCTTTTATTGGCAGGAAGTTTTGATATATCCTCACCATTAAGAAGAATCTGACCTGATGTTGGCAGTTCGAATCCTGCTATCATCCTTAATGTAGTGGTTTTACCGCACCCGGATGGTCCTAAGAATGTAACAAACTCTCCTCTTTTAACCTCCAGATTAAAATCATCAACAGCTTTAAACCCATTATCACTGTATACTTTGCTAATGTTTTTAAGCTCAATAATATTCTCTGTTTTATCCGTCATTCTTCTCCACCATTCCTCATATATTATCGCTTTTCATAATTAAAGCTGACAAATTATATTTAACATTAAAAGCTGGCGCAAATCAAGTAATTTCTTGATTTGCGCCAGCTTTTTTGAAAAATAAGTCTTAAAATGAATCGAATAATTCTGAACCTTTTGTACACAACCATCTATACATCAGAAAGTTCACTGCAAAAACCAGTGCAGTCACAATTCCAAGATAAAGAAGAGGAGTAAATATGCTTCTTACAAGAAAATACAATACACATAATAAAATTACCAGAACCCATCCTCCAAAAAGTGCAATCATGACACCTGCACTCTGCTTAATTGGAACCGTCTCATCCTTCCAGGTAAAATTAGGCATCTTAAGGTTAGCAATAAGTCCCAGTTCGGCCATAAGAATAACAAACAGGCATGACACCATAAGTATAAGTACAGCAAATGGCACCGTTGGAGTTATCACCCATTCTACACACCCAACAAGCAATACTGTAGGAACAAGGGTTAGAATAAGATGCATCTTTAACTT
>CALZFR010000083.1 GCA_945648485.1 uncultured Eubacterium sp.
ATCCTTCTGATAATATTAATAGGAAAAAAACTGGTATCTCCCTTGAGATAACAGATATAATAAATCAGGAAAAACTTCAGCTTCTTCTGGACAAATCAAATGATTATTCAATAGATTATGAAGATGATGACACTGATTTAATCCAGCTTGCCGCATATACTTCCAGCAGTGAAGTTCCAGTTGGTTTTATATCCTGCATCATACTGCCGGAAAATCAGCTTGATATTGCAGCTTTCGTTGACCCATCATACAGACAGAAAGGCATATTCACTGCCATGGTAAAGGAACTGTTGAAGAAAGCATGGGAAATAACCACTGATGGCAGCATAGATTACATCAATAACACAAACAGATCTGGTACTTTTTCCCTTATATGTTCCATGAGTGATGAAACGTACCAGCTTATTAAAGCTTCCTCCCTGTCACCACGGCTTGTATCCACAGAATACCTGTATACAATTAATAAATCTATATTATCCGGTAGAAAAGATTGCAAAACGGATAGCATACCACTTACCTTCTCATGGGATGAAGGGTGTTATGCTGCCTTTATCAAGGGTAAAAGAAAACCTGTTGCAAAGCTTTTTATCGATGATTTCTCCTCACAGGGCTGCATGAATGATGTGTGGACAGATGAAAAATACAGAAATAAAGGCATAGCCACCGCTCTGGTAAACTATGCCCTTAATGAATATTATTCTCATGAACCAAACAAAAGTAAACAGATTATCTTACACGTTACCGGTTCTAATACAGCTGCCATAAAGCTCTACCAGAAATGTGGATTTAGCGAGCTTACACATACCAGCTACTACGAAATAAACTCTATTTTGCTGCAATGACATCTGACATATCGTACATTCCGGCAGGCTTTCCAGCCATGAACTTGGCAGCCTCAACAGCACCTTTGGCAAATACAGACTTAGAATATGCTGTATGGGTAAACTCAATAACCTCGTCCTCTCCGGCAAATATAACATCATGGATTCCAGGAATTGTACCACCTCTCACAGAGCTGATTCCAATTTCCTTATCTCCTCTCTTTGCCTTCTCCTGGCTTCTGTCATATTTGTAGTAATAATCATCACCTAAAACTTCTTTAATTGAATCTGCAAGGGCAAGAGCTGTACCACTTGGTGCATCAAGCTTCTTGTTGTGGTGCTGTTCTACGATTTCAACATCAAACCCTGCTGGAACCAGCACCTTGGCTGCGTCCTGTAAAAGCTTAAGAAGAGTATTAATACCGAGAGACATATTAGCAGACTTAAGCACTGCCACCTTACATGCGCTCTCACGTACAAGGTCAAGCTGTTCAGATGAAAGACCTGTTGTACATAACACAACAGGAATCTGTTTCTCTACACTGTATGAAAGAAGCCCGTCAACAGCAGCTGCTGCCGCAAAATCAATAATTACATCTGCCTTTACATCACATTCACTAATTGAAGGAAATACGGGATAATCATTTTTTACTCCCATATATGGATCTATTCCTGCCACAATCCTGCAATCCGGGTCCTTGCTTACAATATCTGTGATTACCCTGCCCATATGGCCATTACAGCCATGCATAATTATATCTGTCATCTCATCGTTCTCCTGTCTGTATAATCTTGTACCACTCTGACAATCTGCAGCTTATTGCAGTTGTCTTATGTAGCTGTCTTTATTATCTCATATCACTTTAACAAGCCGTAATTCTTCATAGCTGTCTTTAAGCGGTTTAAGTTAGACTCTTCCATCTCACAGAGTGGCATTCTTAATGGTCCAACCTCCATTCCCATAAGGTTAAGGGCTGTCTTAACAGGAATTGGATTAACCTCGCAGAATAATGCATCTACAAGCTCTAACGCCTCAAATTGTGCAATTCTACTTCCTTCAATATCTCCTGCAAAGAACTTCGCGCATATATCATGAGTCTGCTTTGGAGCTACATTTGAAAGAACTGATATTACACCCTTGGCACCTATTGACATTAATGGAACAATAAGTCCGTCCTCACCTGAATACATATCAAGTGCGCCCTCTGCAAGCATCATTGTCCTTGATTCCTGTGCCAGATTGCCTGTTGCTGCCTTAATTGCCACAATATTATCAACTTCCTTTGCAAGCTTGACAGCTGTCTCAGGCAGAATATTACATCCTGTTCTGCTAGGTACATTATACATGATAATAGGTAAATCAATGCTCTTTGCAATATCAGTATAATGCTTAATTAATCCCTTCTGTGTTGCCTTATTGTAATAAGGAGTAACAATCAGGCATCCATCAACCCCTGCTTTCTGGGCTTCTTTAGAAAGTTCAATTGCAGTGTGGGTACAATTAGAGCCTGTTCCTGCAATAACAGGAACTCTCTTGTTAACATAATCTGCTGTAAATCTTATGACTTCAATATGTTCTTCCTCTGTCATAGTTGCAGATTCTCCTGTTGTACCACAGATAACGATAGCATCTGTGCTGTTATTAATCTGAAAATCAAGAAGTTCCTTAAGCTTGTCGTAATTGACCTCGCCATTAGCCTTCATTGGAGTAACAATAGCAACACCTGCACCTGTAAATATTGACATTTTATCCTTCTTTCCGCCATCTTTGGCATATATAGATTAATCATTATTATATGAAGCTCAATATTGTATAAAGCCCTGAATGTATTAAGTTCTATATTGCAGAAACCCTGATACATAAAAAATGCTGATTCCTTCAATAATATTACAATAATATTATATGGAAGAACCAGCATAAACTTCAAATTGGTTTAGTAGCTCTCCATCTTTCGATGACAGTCGCAAACCTGTTCGATTTGCGCCCAGCAGGTTATCTCAGCCTTTCCCCCGCTTCGGCGTCATTACCTTTCACATAAACTCACTGTTGCTGAAACATCCTTCATGCTACTTATTAATAACGCGACCTCTACTTCATATGATACTGACAAGCTGACTATATCACTTTATATAATATACGTCAACAATATTTACCATTCTTTTTAACCCTTTTTTACTATTCCTCATCATTGATAACGTCAATTTTGCACACAGATACTTCGTATGCAATTCTCTTTTCAACTTCCTCATCATTAATTTTCTTGGTATACTCACGGCTCTGAACCCTACCCTGAATCTGAAGGTGTCCTCCTACCTCTATACCTGCTGCATATCTGGCATTGCGGCCCCAGGCAATACATGGAATATAGTCCGATTTGCCATAAGGACGGTTAACAGCTATAAGAATATCTGCAATCTCCCTTCCCAGTGGAGTCTTTCTATATGTAGGTGGCTTGCATACGAAACCATCAAGGAAAATCTGGTTAGATTTTGACTGGTCTTCTGGCATGTCATCATCATCAATAAACTGCAGTTCTCTGACAAATATAGAAAGAATCAGTTTGTTTCTTGTTTCCTCATGTCTGTTATATGACCTGAACTGTCCGGATACCTCAATCTTCATACCCCTGTAGTCTTTAGTCACATCAATCAGCCTCTCTGATATCATCAATGGAATTATATCCACCATCTCACTAAGTCTGTTAACCGACACATCCACAAGATAAAATCCTTCCCCAAAAACCTCATGGCTGAACTTAAATTCTGAAACCACCTCACCAATGATGTTTACCTGGTTGTTTTCAATAACCTTATCAAGCATTTTGTATATCTCCCTTCTTTTTTTCCGAATAACGGATCTGTGCTTTAATTTTTGCTTACAGAAATATATATGTACCGATTAAGATAAATATACATAAAATTTTTGTCCATTTGGTGATATTTATAAAATCTTCTTTATTATTTATCTATTTTTTTATATTTTCTTAATCATAAAAAAAGAATTACATTTTTTTGAAAAAAATGTATATTTTTACTATTGATATTTTCGGGTATTGTGATAGAATGTAAAAGTTGCTAAATATAAAACAGATAAACTCGTATATGGAGGAATAATTTGTTATGATGACAAAGCGTGAAGATATTAGGAACATTGCTATTATCGCCCACGTTGACCATGGTAAGACTACCCTGGTGGATGAACTTCTTAAACAGAGCGGAACATTCCGTGAGAATCAGGAAGTTGCTGAGCGTGTAATGGATTCTAATGATATTGAACGTGAAAGAGGAATTACAATCCTTTCAAAGAATACCGCCATTACCTACAAGAACACTAAAATCAATATTATTGATACTCCTGGCCATGCCGATTTCGGTGGCGAGGTTGAGCGTGTACTTAAGATGGTTAACGGTGTTATACTTGTTGTGGATGCATTTGAAGGAGTAATGCCTCAGACTAAATTCGTTCTTCAGAAGGCACTTGACATGAACCTGTCTGTTATCGTATGTATTAATAAGATTGACAGACCAGAGGCAAGACCTAATGAAGTAATAGATGAAATACTTGAGCTCTTCATCGACCTGGATGCTAATGAAGACCAGCTTGACTGTCCATTTATATTTGCATCTGCCAAATCAGGATATGCTGTTGCTAATCTTGATGACGAAAAGAAAGATATGCAGCCTCTCTTTGACTGTATTATTGACCACATTCCTGCCCCAGAGGGTGACCCGGAGGCAGACACACAGATGCTTATATCTACCATTGATTACAATGAATTTGTTGGACGTATCGGAGTTGGTAAGATTGACAATGGCAGCATCAAGGTTAACCAGGAGGTTATGATTGTAAACCATCACGACCCTTCAGTTAAGAAGAAGGTAAGAGTTACCAAGCTTTACACATTTAATGGTCTTAACAAGGTTGAGACTGACAAGGCATCTATTGGCGAGATTGTTGCCGTATCTGGTATTGCAGATATTCATATCGGTGACACCCTGTGTTCAGTAGATAACCCTGTTGCTATCCCATTCCAGAAGATTTCAGAGCCTACTCTTTCCATGGATTTCATGGTTAATGACTCTCCTCTGGCTGGAAAGGAAGGTAAATTCGTCACATCAAGACACATAAGAGACAGACTTTTCAGGGAGCTTAATACTGATGTCTCATTAAGAGTTGAAGAAACACCTGGTTCAGAAAACTCATTTAAGGTATCAGGACGAGGCGAGCTTCATCTGTCTGTTCTTATTGAGAACATGAGACGTGAGGGCTACGAATTTGCAGTAAGTAAAGCAGAAGTTCTCTATCACACAGATGAAAGAGGCAAGAAATTAGAGCCTATGGAACTGGCTTACATTGACGTACCTGATGATTTTTCCGGCTCAGTTATCCAGAAGTTAAGCCAGAGAAAAGGCGAACTTCTTGGAATGACACCAATCAATGGTGGCTACACAAGATTACAGTTCTCAATTCCTTCAAGAGGTCTTATTGGATACAGAGGTGAATTCCTTACTGACACTAAAGGTAACGGAATTATCAACACTTCATTTGAGGGATACGAGGAGTACAAGGGAGACATTTCTTACAGAAAAACTGGTTCCCTTATCGCCTATGAAGATGGCGAAGCTGTTACCTATGGTCTCTTCAATGCCCAGGACAGAGGAACACTGTTCATCGGACCTGGCGAGAAGGTATACGCAGGTATGATTGTTGGTGAGAATCCCCGTACAGAGGATATCGAGGTTAATGTATGTAAGACAAAGCATCTTACTAACACCCGTTCTTCAAGTGCTGATGAAGCATTAAGACTTGTACCACCTAAGATATTAAGTCTTGAACAGGCACTGGATTACATTGACACCGACGAACTTCTGGAGGTTACTCCAACTCATTTAAGAATCAGAAAGAAGATTCTTGACTCGACATTAAGATACAGAGCTAATAAAAAATAACAATAATCATATTATACGGAGGTTTAAATTATGGACAACGATTTAGGCGCAAAGGTAAAAAAATTAAGAATTTCTCATGGACTTACACAGGAAGATGTTGCTAAGGCACTTGATGTTACACCTGGTTACATCAGTAACGTTGAGAACGGACGTAATCTTATGACTCTCAGAATGTTATCTTACTACGCAGAGTTAACACATGTTTCATTAGATTATCTTGCTGGAAGTGTTGATAAGGAATACCAGAACACAGCTCTTGATAACGAAATTATGCAGATTATATCTAAGTTTGATATAGATACTAAGGAGAAGCTTATCTCTACATTAAGAATCTGGGCTAAGCAGGACTAAATTAAAGGCTGAGTCGGTACGGATTACACTTTGCCAGCAACAGCTCTGATTACGGCACTTAGGCTGTACACATATACAAAAAAAGTCACATTAGAAGAAATCTTAGTGCTGCGGCGTGTATGGATTACACTTCGCCACCAATGGGGCAACTGTTTGAAGCCCGTAGGGCTGAGTTTTGACCCATTGGTGAAATAAGCGAGTGTAATTCATATATGTCGCAACACTTAGATTCTCTTCGTCGTGACTTTTTTTGTATATGTGTACAGCCTAAGTGCCATAATCAGTGCTGTTGGCGCTATATGCAATCCATGCACGCCTCAGCCTTTTATAATTCTTCTGTCTTAAATGTTGTATAACCCTCGTAGTAGTAACTGTGGTCAATTCCTTTCATATAGACTTCACGGCTATCTATTTCATCTGTCAGTGCTGATTTCAAGAGGTGCTTGATTTCGATATCCTTAATAGGGCTGCGTTCCATAGCCAAAATATAATCTTCCTTATCCACCTTGCTCCAGTCAACTACTTTACCAATTTCGTTTTTTAAAATATGGTCAAGCCAGATACGGGTGCTACGGCCGTTACCCTCACGAAAAGGGTGGGCAATATTCATCTCAACATATTTTTCTACTATTTCATCAAAGTTTAACTGCGGCATTTTATCAATGTTTTCAAGCGCCGCCTCAATATACATAAGGGGTGCAAAGCGAAAATTACCCTTTGCAATATTAACAGTGCGGATTTTGCCGGCAAAATCATAAATGTCCTCAAACATATATTTATGAATTACCTGTAAAGTAGAAAATTTACCAGCAGGCAAATCATCTAAAATCCCTTTTTCAAAAAGTTCCACAGCTTTTTTCTTACTGATGCGTTCTTCTTCACGGGCAAGATCTGCGGAACTTGTAAGTCCTAATTTATTTTCAAGCATATCATTCTCCATTCCACACTTTGATGTTGTAATTTGTTATAACATAAAACCCTCAAAAATTCAAAATTGCTCGTGTATTTCTCCGACTTTCCAGTATTTACAGGCATCCCTGTACACTGTCATCCATGTATTCTTCTCTTTTCCCTTATTTTTGCCCTTGTGAGGGAGTTATAGGGGAAATGCTATTTTCTCTTTTCGGCAAATTTCTTACATTCGGTTTCCATTCTTTTAAAATCTAAGCATTGCTCTCTTGCTGAAAATTTCTCACCTGATACATACTTTGCATATAAGACATTGGCTGTATTTGTCAAATCTCTGGCATGCTCATTGCACCATTCCAATTCTTTTATTAGTAGTTCCTTTTTCTTTCTTGTATCCGCATTATCATGCTTACGAATTTGGGTATCTATCTTTTGAATCAATACATCTTCAACCGGTATCATAAGATTAAAATTTAAAACGCCTATCAGTTCCCCATGATATACAATCTTCTTGAAATCAATCTTATCCCTCATCTTTTCATGCTTTTTCTTTGGCTTAGATAAAGGGACACAATACTTATGTTCATTACAAACAACAAGCACTCCAAGAAAAGGACGCTCGTCCTTACCAATCTGGGGAGATACCGATAAAACTCTGTCATCTATATTATGTAAATTTCTGATGTATTTCATATCAATACGATATACTTCTAATGGTACTTGAATCATCCATTTTTCCTCTAAAATATTTCAAGGACTATGTTTCCATAGTCCTTGAATGTAGTGTCACCATAGCGACCCTAACGCTTTTTGAACGTCCACTTGTCGGCAGGACTCTCCTTTAATATTATTGTACCAAATGCAATTCTTTTGTCAATGAATTTCTATGATTTCATAATCTTTTTATATTTGGGCACAAATCATTTTCAGCCTTGAAGAGCGAA
>CALZFR010000084.1 GCA_945648485.1 uncultured Eubacterium sp.
AGAGAGGATCATTTCATTATCACCGTAGCATCAGAGATTATGGCTATTCTCTGCCTGGCAGAGGATATGGCTGACTTAAAGAAACGTCTTTCAAAGATAATTGTAGCGTATAATATGGATGGTAATCCTGTAACCGCCAGTGATTTGAAGGCTGTGGGTTCAATGGCAGCACTTCTTAAGGATGCCATTCATCCTAATATGATACAGACCCTTGAAAATACTCCAGTTCTTATACATGGTGGTCCATTTGCAAACATTGCCCATGGATGTAACTCTGTAAGAGCCACTAAGCTTGCATTAAAGCTTGGAGATTATGCAGTTACAGAAGCAGGATTTGGAGCAGACCTGGGTGCAGAGAAGTTTATGGATATTAAGTGCCGTCTGTCAGGTTTATCGCCTGATGCAGTAGTTATTGTCGCAACGGTTAAGGCATTAAAGTATAACGGTGGAGTCCCAAAAGACCAGCTTGGAAAGGAAAATCTTGAAGCTGTAAAGAAGGGTATCGTCAACCTTGATAAGCATATTGAGAATATTAAGAAATTTGGTGTGCCAGTTGTGGTAACACTGAATTCATTTATTACAGATACAGAGGCTGAATATCAGTTTATTAAAGAGCACTGTGAAGCACTTGGATGTGAATTTGCCCTTTCAAGTGTGTGGGCAAAGGGAGGCGAAGGCGGCCTTGAGCTTGCCGGAAAGGTACTTGAGACACTTGATAATAAAAAATCAGATTTTAAGCCTATATACAAGGACGAGGCTTCCCTTAAAGATAAGATTGAGACTGTTGCTAAGGAAATATATGGAGCAGCCAGCGTTTCTTACAGTGATGCTGCAAGTAAAGAGCTAAAGCATATTGAGGAGATGGGATTTGGCAATCTTCCAGTGTGTATGGCTAAGACCCAGTATTCTTTATCTGACAATCCGTCTCTTCTTGGAAGACCAGAGGGCTTTGACCTCAATGTCAGGGATGTGTATGTTAATGCCGGGGCAGGATTTGTGGTTGTATTAACAGGTAAGATTCTGACTATGCCGGGACTTCCTAAGTCTCCAGCGGCAGAACGAATTGATTATGACGAAGAAGCCGGCTTGATTACAGGTTTATTCTAAAAAATGAAATGTGGAATGCGGAATGGGGATTATTATGAGATTGCAGGAATTAGTTACTAAGTTGGACTACAACCTTATGTCTGGCAGTGTGGATACTGAAGTTACAGGAATTACACCGGATTCCAGAGCTGTTGTACCAGGAGGTCTGTTTATTGCAATAAAAGGTGCAATGAGTGATGGCCACCAGTATGTTAAATCTGCCATAGAGAAGGGGGCTTCATCAGTCATAATTCAAGATGGGTTTGAAGCATGCTTAGAAGAAGTACCAGAGGATATAACTGTTCTTAAAACTAATGATACCAGACTGGCTTTGGCATATGCATCTGCCAGCTTCTATGGCAATCCTGCGGACAAATTATTTACTATTGGAATTACAGGTACTAAGGGCAAAACAACCACAACATATATGATAAAAAGTGTGCTGGAAAGCTGTGGGATTAAAACTGGACTTATTGGTACAATTGAGACGATTATTGGTGATACATCCATTCCTGCAAAGAACACTACTCCCGAATCAATTAAGATTCATGAAAGCTTTGCAAAGATGGTTGAAGCAGGATGCAGGGCAGTTGTAATGGAGGTTTCTTCCCAGGGGCTTAAGCTTCACAGGACAGCGGGAATAACATTTGATATTGGAGTGTTTACCAACCTTGCATTAGACCATGTGGGACCTGATGAGCATGACAGTTTTCAGGAGTATATGGAGTGTAAGGCTAAACTGTTCTCACAGTGCAGGCTTGGGATTGTCAATGGTGATGATGAGCATGTGGAGGATATTATTAAAGGATGCACATGCAGTATCGAAAGGTTTGGATTGAATCCCGCTAATGATATATATGCTTCCTGTGTGAATCTGTTTCATGAGAGAGGCAGGATTGGACTTACTTATCAGTGTAACGGCCTGTGTAGTTTCCCTGTGGAGGTTAATCTCCCAGGATTGTTTACAGTGTATAATTCACTGTGTGCAATTGCAGTAACAAGGCATCTGGATGTACAGGAAGAGCATATAAAGCAGGCATTGTTATCTGTAAAGGTTAAGGGACGTATGGAACTTGTTAAGGTTTCTGACAGA
Source organism: uncultured Eubacterium sp. (assembly GCA_945648485.1). Lineage (GTDB taxonomy): Bacteria > Bacillota > Clostridia > Lachnospirales > Lachnospiraceae > Lachnospira. The sequence goes on from CALZFR010000084.1 coordinate 2,180, forward strand.
TTTTCCGTTATGATAGATTATGCCCATAATGCCATGGCACTGGAAAGCATTCTTGCAGATTTGAGACAGTATAAGCCTAACCGTCTTATATGTGTGTTTGGATGTGGTGGAAACCGCTCTAAGGATAGAAGATTTGATATGGGTAAGATATCAGGAGATATGGCGGATTTTACTGTTATTACATCTGATAATCCAAGATATGAGAATCCGGAAGATATAATTAATGATATAGAATCGGCAGTAATTAAGACAGGGGGGAAATATGTCAGGATAACTGACCGTGGAGAGGCGATTAAGTATGCAATAAGCATAGGTCAGCCAGGAGATATTATAATAATAGCCGGAAAAGGACATGAAGATTACCAGGAAATCCAGGGAGTAAGATATCCTATGGATGAAAGAACGCTGGTGAGTGATGCTGTTAAAGCATTAAAGGAAGAAGGCGTAGAGGGACTTATTTAATGTACGCAGATATTATTGTGGACATATCCCAGGATAAGCTTGATAAAACATTCCAGTACCATATTCCTTCTGAACTTGAAGATAAGGTGAGTGTGGGAACGAGAGTGCTTGCTCCATTTGGCAAGGGTAACAGGCTTATATCGGGATATGTCATTGATATTAAGGAAGAATCATCATTTGATAAGGATAGAATTAAAGATATCCAAAGTGTGGATAGTAACAGTTTTCCTGCCATTGAGCGAATGATAAAGCTGGCTTTCTGGATGAAGCATGAGTTTGGCTCTACCATGAATCAGGCATTGAAAACTGTTCTTCCTGTTAAGGATAAAGTTAAAGCCGTAAGCAGGAAAAGAATTGTCCTTAAGGCAGATGAGGATAGTCTGAACCAGATTATTGAGAAGAATGTTAAATCCAACGCTGTAGCAAGGGTAAGGCTTCTTCAAGCCCTGAAGGATGAAAATACCATTGATTATGAAATTGTTAAAACTAAACTTAATATTTCATCTCAAACAGTTAAAAGCCTTGAAAATAGTGGAATAATAGAAGTGCTGGAGGATAATATATACAGAAACCCAGTGTCATCAAGACATGGGGAGGCAGATTACAGATTTGAGCTTAATCCTTCACAGAAATCTGCCGTTGATACATTTATCAGGGATTATGATGAAGGTAAACGAAAGACATATCTGTTATATGGGGTAACAGGAAGTGGTAAAACTCTTTGTTACATGGATATGATTGAACATGTAATAAGCCAGGGGAAGCAGGTTATTATGCTTATACCAGAAATTGCCCTGACATTCCAGACAGTACAGAGATTCTACAGACGTTTTGGAGATTCAGTTTCAATTCTTAATTCCAGAATGTCCAAGGGTGAGAGGTATGACCAGTTCTGCAGGGCAATTAATGGGGATATCAGCATTATTATTGGACCCAGGTCAGCACTGTTTACACCTTTTTTAAATCTGGGACTTATAGTAATTGATGAGGAGCATGAAGGAAGCTATAAATCAGAGCGTTCTCCAAGATATCATGCAAGAGAGACAGCTGTCCATATTGCTGAGACTATGAATGCTTCTGTAGTACTTGGTTCTGCAACTCCGTCAGTTGAAAGCTTCTACAGGGCATCCAAAGGTGAATACACACTGTTAAAGCTCTCTGAGAGGGCGGCTGGAGCCAGTCTGCCAGCTGTATATACAGTTGATTTAAGAGAGGAATTAAAAAGCGGGAACAGGTCTATATTTTCAAGGAAACTGCGAAGTCTTATGGAAGACAGGCTTAGTAAAAGACAGCAGGTAATGCTGTTTTTAAATAAACGTGGATATGCAGGTTTTATCTCCTGCAGATCCTGTGGACATGTTTTTAAATGTCCCCACTGTGATATATCACTTACTTATCACAGGGACGGAAGGCTTGTATGCCACTATTGTGGATATGAAGAAACAGCCCCTAAGGTTTGTCCAAAATGTGGCTCTAAATATGTGTCAGGATTCAGGGCTGGTACACAGCAGATTGAGGAAATGATTAACAGGGAATTCCCATCTGCAGAAGTTTTAAGAATGGATATGGACACCACTTCAGGGAAGGAAGGGCATGAGAAGATTCTTTCAAGGTTTGCCAACCACGAGGCAGATATTCTTGTAGGAACACAGATGATTGTAAAAGGTCATGATTTTCCGGATGTGACTTTGGTGGGAGTTCTGGCGGCAGACATGTCTTTGTATGGAAGTGATTACAGAGCAGCTGAAAGAACATTCCAGCTGCTTGTACAGGCATCAGGAAGAGCAGGAAGAGCAGAAAAGTCAGGAGAAGTGGTTATTCAGAGTTATACGCCTGAGCATTATAGTATAGTTGCAGCAGCAGCCAATGACTATGAAGGCTTTTATGAGGAAGAGATATCTTACAGGAAGCTTCTTGGATATCCTCCTGTAAATAATATGCTGCAGGTTATGTTTTCTTCAGATGACAGGCAAAGACTTGAGGAAACCTGCAATGATATTAAGATATGGTGTACAGGTTCATGGACTGGTAACAGTATCAGTGTTGCCGGACCTGTTCCGGCACAGGTTTACAAGGTTAAAGATGTATACTCACAGATTCTTTGTGTAAGGTCAGCAGATTATAAGAGTCTCACAGAATTCAAAGATTCTGTTGAAATGTATATAAGAAGCAAAGATATGTACAGTAACATTCTTGTACAGTATGATTTTAACTGATATAGAAAATGCGGATAATCCGCGGGAATGAGGTAAAAATGGCAATCAGAAACATAAGGGAACTTGGAGATGAAATTCTAACTAAAGAAGCAAGGGAGGTAACTGAGTTAACTCCTAAGATTACGGAACTAATTGAAGATATGTTTGACACAATGTACGAAGCTAATGGATGCGGCCTTGCTGCACCACAGGTGGGAGTAAGAAAACAGGTGGTGGTAATAGACTGTGGCGACCAGCCACTGGTGCTTATTAATCCTGTTATTCTTGAAACCAGTGGCAGCCAGACAGGTAATGAGGGCTGCTTAAGCGTTCCTGGCAAATGTGGTGTGGTCACAAGACCTAATTATGCAAAGGTTAAGGCTTTAGATGAGAATTTTGAAGAATATATAATTGAAGGAGAGGAGCTTCTTGCAAGATGTCTCTGTCATGAAATAGACCATCTTCATGGTGTTATGTATGTGGACAAGGTTGAAGGAAAACTGATGGATGTGGAGCAGGGAGAAGAAGAATGAAAGTAGTATTTATGGGAACTCCGGATTTTGCTGTAGGAACCCTTGAGGCCATAGTTGGCGCAGGTCATGAGGTGGCTGCAGTAGTAACCCAGCCTGACAAGCCAAAGGGACGTGGCGGGGTTATGGCCATGTCTCCTGTAAAGGAATGTGCATTAAGCCATGGATTAACAGTTTTACAGCCTCTGAAGGCAAGAAATCCGGAATTTATTGAAGAGATTAAAGCAATTAATCCTGATGTTATTGTAGTTGTTGCATTTGGACAGATTATACCATCTGAGATTATTCATATGCCTAAGTATGGCTGTATTAATGTACATGCATCCCTGCTTCCTAAGTACCGTGGAGCTTCACCAATACAGTGGACAGTCCTGGATGGCTGTGAGTATTCTGGTGTAACTACCATGCTTATGGATGAAGGAATTGACACAGGAGATATACTTGAGACGGTCACAGTAAAGCTGGATGAGAGGGAAACCGGTGGAAGTCTTTTTGACAGATTAAGCCTTGTGGGGGCAAAGCTTCTTGTGGAGACTCTGGACAAAGCAGAAGCCGGACAGCTTCATCCTGTTAAGCAGGATGATTCCCAGTCAAGTTATGTAAGGATGATAGATAAATCCTTTGGACTTATGGATTTTACCCAGCCTGTAGAGGTGCTGGAAAGAAAAGTACGTGCCCTGAATCCATGGCCTAGTGCATTTACACATATGGATGAAAAGCTTCTTAAAATATGGGATGCCACTGTAATCCAGGATAACAATGTAAAGGCTGGTGACTATGGGAAAGTTAAAACCGATGGTAAGACATGTTTTATGGTTGCATGTGATGGTGGATACCTGTCAGTCAATGAACTTCAGCTTGAGGGTAAGAAGCGAATGAAGGTGGAAGATTTCTTAAGAGGTTATAGTATCAAGGAAGGAACAGTGCTTTCTTAGAATTTGGAGGGATTAAAGTTATGTATGGTTTATCTGGATTATATTATATGGGCATAGATCCTACTTATATTCTCATTATTATTGCTGCAATTATATCATTAGCTGCACAGTATATGGTGCAGTCTTCATTTTCAAAATATTCAAGATATCAGAGCAGCCGTGGTATTACAGGAGCCCAGGCGGCCCAGATTATATTAAGGGCAAACGGGATTAACGATGTGACAATTAAGAGAGTTCAGGGAAGTCTTACAGACCACTATGACCCAAGAAATAAGACACTTAACCTGTCAGACACAGTGTATAACAAAACTTCAGTGGCTGCGGTAGGAGTGGCTGCCCATGAATGTGGACATGCTCTCCAGCATGAATTTGGTTATGTGCCTCTTTCTTTCAGAAGCGCCCTTGTTCCAATAGCTAATATAGGTTCCAGGCTTTCATGGGTATTTCTTATTCTGGGTATAATTTTAAGCTTTAACCATACCCTTATAACTATTGGAATATTGATGTTTTCTCTGGCAGTGCTTTTTCAGCTTGTTACACTTCCAGTGGAATTCAATGCGTCTTCAAGAGCTTTAGAGCAGCTTGAGTCACAGGGGATTCTTGAAAGAAGTGAAATCAGCGGAACAAGGAAGGTGCTTAGAGCAGCAGCACTCACATATGTTGCTTCAGCAGCTGCCTCAATCCTGCAGCTTTTAAGGCTTATTATTCTCTTTGGAGGAGATAAACGTGACAGACGTTAAGGTTAATCTTAGGATGATTGTTCTGGATATTCTTATGGAGATTGATAACGGAGGACTTTTTCACATAGTTACCGGTAATGCCCTTAAGAAATTCCAGTATCTTGATAAACAGGACAGAAGCTTTATATACAGGCTTGCTATGGGAACAGTGGAGAAAAGAATTGAGCTGGATTATGTTATCAACCAGTTTTCTTCAACTGTGACAGCTAAACAGAAACCGGTAATCCGTAACATTTTAAGAATGGGAGTTTACCAGATATTGTACATGGATAAGGTTCCTGAAAGCGCAGCCTGCAATGAGGCTGTGAAACTTGCTGAGAAAAAAGGATTCCGTACTCTTAAAGGATTTGTAAACGGAGTATTGAGAAATATTGCAAGAAATGTTGATTCTATCCAGTATCCTGATAAAAACACCAATATTGTAAAGTATTTATCTATAGCATATTCCATGCCTGAATGGATTGTTGATATGTGGCTTAAAGACTTTGGAATACAGGCTACAGAGAGTATGCTTAACAGCTTTACCAGAAATAATCATACATTTATAAGATGTAATACATCAAAGATAACGCCTGATGAACTTTTGGTAAAGCTTAAGGAACAGGGAATAAAGGCGTCTTATGCCAGCGAAGTTCTTAACAGCCAGTCAGTATTATCAATTCCTTCTTATGCCCTTGTCATTGATGGATATGATTATCTTGAAGCTCTTGAACTGTTCAATGATGGTTTTTTCTGGGTTCAGGATATCAGTTCAATGCTTGCTTCACAAGGAGACGTTATTAAGAGAAAAGATTATTGTCTGGATGTGTGTGCAGCTCCGGGAGGAAAATCACTTAATGCGGCTCTGATTGCTGCTGATGGTCTGGTGGAATCAAGAGATTTGACCATGGAAAAGGTTGCATTAATTG
>CALZFR010000085.1 GCA_945648485.1 uncultured Eubacterium sp.
ACAGTATTTTTAAAATCTACAACTCTTCCTGTAGAATCTGTAATTCTTCCATCATCAAGAACCTGTAACAGTACATTAAATATGTCAGGATGGGCCTTTTCAATCTCATCAAACAGGACTACTGAATAAGGATTACGTCTGACCTTTTCAGACATCTGTCCTCCTTCATCATATCCCACATATCCCGGAGGTGAACCAATAAGCTTTGATACAGTATGCTTTTCCATAAATTCAGACATATCAACTCTTATAAGTGATGACTCACTTCCAAACATAGCATAAGCCAGTGCCTTTGACAATTCAGTCTTTCCAACGCCTGTCGGTCCCAAGAAAAGAAATGAACCAATAGGTCTGTTTGGATCATTAAGCCCTACTCTGCCTCGTCTTATAGCCTTTGCAACTGCACTGACAGCCTCAGACTGTCCAATAACCCTGTCATGAAGCGTATTCTCCAGTTTAAGAAGACGCTCTGTCTCCTCCTCCTGAATCTTGCTGACAGGAATTTTAGTCCACATGGAAACTACTTCAGCAATATCATTCTCTCCAATGGTAAGATTATTCTCCACATTTCCCTTTTCCCATGCCCTGTTAAGCCTGTCAAGCTTTTCCTTTTTCTTTTCCAGTTTTACTTTTATATCTCTTGTTGTATCAAAATCCCCTGCCTCTATAGAGTCGATTTTCTCCTCCTCAAGAGCCTTGATTTCCTTTTCTGTCTTCTTAATGTTATCAGGCTTAACATGTGATGACAGTTTTTTCTTGGAAGCTGCCTCATCAATCAGGTCAATAGCCTTATCTGGCAGGAATCTGTCATTAATATACCTCTTTGACATCTTAGCCGCAGCCTGTATAGCCTCTGGCAAGATTACAACATTATGAAATTCCTCATATCTTTCCTTAAGTCCATTAAGAATCTCCACTGTTTCTGCCTCTGTTGGTTCCTCAACCTTAACAGGCTGGAATCTTCTTTCCAGGGCAGCATCTTTTTCAATATGCTTACGATATTCCTCAAGTGTTGTGGCACCAATAAGCTGAATCTCACCCCTTGCCAGAGATGGCTTAAGAATATTAGAAGCATCAATAGCTCCCTCTGCTCCACCTGCACCTATAACAGTATGAAGTTCATCAAGGAAAAGAAGAATATTACCATCTGTCTTTACCTCATCAATTACTTTCTTGATTCTTTCCTCAAATTCGCCTCTGTACTTAGAACCGGCAACCATACCCGAAAGGTCTAATGTAAGGACACGTTTATTAATAATTGTATCAGGTACATCTCCCTCCACAATTCTTGATGCCAGTCCTTCCACAATAGCAGTTTTACCAACGCCAGGTTCACCTATAAGGCAAGGATTATTCTTGGTTCTCCTGCTCAATATCTGGATTACCCTGTTAATTTCATTCTGACGCCCGATTACTGCATCCAGCTTTCCATTTTTAGCCATCTCAGTAAGATCTCTGCTGTACTGGGCAAGCATCTGTGGCTTCTTGCTCTTTGGCTGCCCAGTTTTGAATTCATCTTTGAAATCTGCTATATCCCTGCCCATGGCAACAATGATATCTTTAAACAACTTCTTAACATTGACTCCCATGGTATTAAGAAGTCTTGCTGCAACACCTTCTGTCTCCTTCATCAGTGCAATAAGAAGATGCTCTGTTCCAACTCTTTTCTCATTAAAACGGGCTGCTTCAACAGAAGAAACCTCAAGAATATGGGAAAGTCTTGGTGTATAATCAAGTTTGTCCTTCAGGCAGAGTGATGAATCTGGAGCAATAAGCTCGTAGACCATGTTAATTACTTTATCTTCAGTTACTCCATTGTTGATAAGTATAGACGATGCAAGGCATCCTTCTGTCTGGATAAGACCAATAAGAAGATGCTCCGAACCGATATAGCTGTGTCCAAGCATGTCAGCAATATCTTCAGCATGTCTCAGGCTTTCCGCCGCCTTGGCTGTATATTTAATGTTCATATTTATCTCCTATTCTTCATTTTCTTTAACAGTACCACTGGTGCAAAATACGAAACCAGTGCAAATACCAATGCAACAATTACCGATACCGCATTAGACGAAGTCAGCATATACATCAGTCTGTATGACAGGATAGTCACAATCCCCATAAAAGCAGAACAGACAAGAGGTATGCCAAAAGTCTGTAAATATTCCATCTTATATCCAGTATATTTTCTTAAGGATATAAGATTCAATATAAGAATCAATACAGGAAATGATGCGTTGCCTATTACTATAGCATATATTCCAAGTCTTGACCACTTTAGCATTGCAAATACAGCAATAATATGAATAACCAGTGATATAAATGAATGTATTACCGGAACATTCATCTTATTAATCCCCTGTAATGCTGAACTTGTAACTGTAGACAATGTATAAAATACAACAGCACAGGCCCCTATTTTAAGCATCACTGCGCCCTGGGCACTGTCAGCACTGGAAAATATCAGTTTTATAATAGGTTCTCCCAGAACTGTAAGTCCAACAAATGATGGAATTGCAATAAACATATTAGTTTTAACAGTATTGGAAATCTTAGTCCTTACATCACGAATCTTACCTTCAGTAAATGATGCCACCACACTTGGAAGCATTGATGAGGACATGGCAGATGCCACCCCCTGAGGTATACTAATAAGCAGTGTGAAGCATGAAGCAAAATTTCCCAGGTCTGCTTTAATCTTTGATGCAGAATACATTGACGAAGCCATATTACTGTACATTGCATCATCTATAACTGCACTTATATTATACAATGTCTGTCCAATAATTATAGGAACCATTGTAAGTATAATTGTTTTATATATCTCCCCTGAAGGGAGCTTTTCACTTACATGGTCCTTAGCCATCATTTTAAGGAATACAGGTCTGTATATAATGTAGATTCCAACAAGAAACAACAGTGCCACCAGAGCACCTGCTGCGGTTCCCAGTGTTCCACCTGCTGCACCATATGCCGAAGCATTGGCTGAAGATGCAAATGCCTTCATCAGCATGAATCCTGCAATAATACTTACCGCAGCATTAATTATCTGCTCAATAAGCTGGGAAACTGCCGTAGGAATCATTGTTCCCTGTCCCTGGAAAAATCCCCTTACCACACCAAGTATGGCAACAAAAAATATTGTAGGTGCAAGAACCTTTAAGGGAATTGACAATCCTGTAACAGTCTTGTAAAACTTTTCTATTGCACCCGAACCAAAGAAAAGAACCAGAGCTGCTGTGCCGCCTGTACACACAGACACAATAACAGAGGACCTGAAAATCTGTCCGGCATTCCTATACTGTTTCTTTGCAAATCTGGCTGAAGTCAGTTTAGAAACTGCCATTGGCAGACCATACGAAGAAAGCACAAGCATTATATTATAAATATTAAATGCGACGCTGTATATTCCATTGCCTTCGCTTCCAATTATGTTGATAAGAGGAATCCTGTAAAGCATTCCTATTACTCTCACAATAATTCCAGCCAGCGCAAGAATACCACCATGCAATAAAAATGTATTTTTCTTTTCTCTGGACATCTTTTTAATCCCCGGTTCAAATTAATACAATTATTGTCTTATTTTATAATAAAGTCAGCAACAACCCATTTTCCATCATAATATACGTATGTATATGTCAGGGCTGTGCTGTATGTAACATTGCCATTGTTCCATTTTACGTATAAATCATAATATATATCACATGAAAAGCAGTCATCTGAATATCTGTGAAGATTACTAATCTCTTCATTCAGAAAATCATATACATATTCCTTGCCATACAGGAAAGCCCATACAGCAGGAATATCGCTCATATATTCTTTAGCATTCCCCACCATCTTAGATGTAACAGCAGACAGACTTCCCTTGTTAATTATATACTTTCCATAACTGTGATTAAGTTCTATTATAGCTGACTCCATCCTCTGCATAAGGTCATCATCCCCAGGATATGAGCTGGTATATTCCATACCTTCTTTTTCAGTCTCCAGTTCATTTCCGTTATACACAACCTTAACTTCAGGCTCCATCATCAGCCCCCTGATTGCATACCGCGTCTTCAATGGTTTTTCAACATAATCCCCAACATTCTTACATGGAACGAATTCCACGTCACTTTCTTCAATATAGGAATCATTAACTGTAACTCCATTAACCGTGACTGTGCTGCCTGCTGGCACCAGAATGCTTACAGCTTCATCCTGTTTTCCTGTATTAGACAGGTCGTTCCCAACATATATCTGTCCCAGCTTCCATCTGGAAAACTTAAATGTATTCTTTCCAGCTTCTTTAAGGGTAATCTTGGCAATAGGGGTTTTATCGGCATACAAAAGGTATACAGGATTATTTTCTGAATACTCTCCACTTTTCTTGGAATAGCTAATACTGCACCCATGGATTTTACTGTCAACATATGAAATAAGTCTGTCTGTATCTTTTTCAAATTCATTTGCAGCAAGTTCAGCCCTGCGTAATACATCCTCTGTTTTACCCAAGGACATATCCTTTACGACTTCATCCATCACATTGGATGGCCTGCTTTCCTCATAATCCCCTATAAAGCTGTACAGTAACGCCCATACAGAGATAATTGCAACTGTAAGGACTGCAGCATATATACATAAGAATTTAAGAAATCTGTGGGAATGCCGCTTTCTTTTATATATACTTTTCATAAATATCCTCATTTACTTAATTAAAAAAGATGTTGGACAGGAACGTGGTCCGCTAGGAAGATATGGTGTATTAATAATCTCACCATCATAATACATCTGTGTGGACGTTCCCCCATCCATAGTTGATGCGTTTACAGCACCATACTGAAGCATTATATCCTGTAAATCAGAAAATGATGCTCCCAGACTGTTTGCCATACGTCCGTCTATGGCAAGAAGCAATATTGAGCCATCTGCAGTCTGTCCAATTGCTGTTCTCGGATTAATGCCGCCCCCGATACCAGATACATCCTGAGGATTGCCATTAACAACAAGAAAAGGTCCAATTGAGCTGCTGATGCTGACACAATCCCTTATATTGTTATTCTTTGCTTCATCCTCTGTCATATTACCTACCACCAGTTTATTATCATAGGTGATTCCTGTAACATGATATGTTGTTGATGAATTACCATTAAGCACTTTGCCATCTACCATAACAAGACCAACAGGCATGCCAGTCCATGTAGTTTCTCCATCCACAAATTCCCCGCCATTGATACCTGCTATAGCATCGTACTTTTTTGCCATTCTGGCAACTGAAGTTCCATTGCCTTCAACAAATTCACCGATAGTTCCAACAAAAAGTCTTGATGGGTCCTTGACTATCATCAGTTTTCCCTTGTATGTGGCTCCTTTTACATCAATTACCTGTATATCTGGCACTTCTTCATTATCAACTGAATCTATTACAACTAAAGATGCATCTGAGGTTTCGTTAGTATCTTTAATTGAATTCTTATTCTTTATCTCCTGTATTTCCTGCTCTGAGCAGAACAGTCTTGCAAGTCCTCCTATTGCCGACGTTTCCTGAACAGAAAGAACGAACTGTGTTCTTGCTGTCTTGGAAGGTCCAAGGCAGAGAATCGCCATTACACCATAAAGAAACACCACCAGTGCAAGTACAGTAACCCCAAGGGTTGCACATACTCTTCCAGCCCATACTCCAGCACCGTTTCTTTTAGGTGTCATATCTTTGCGACTATCTTTTTCTGTTTTAGTGTACTTTCTTCCTAAAGGACTTTTATCTAAAGATCCTCTCCTTTCCGAAGAGGTATCATTATTGTACGAATCATGATTATAAGAATCATATGTGCTGTCCTGATCCATATATTCCGTTATATCAATCAGTTCAACTTCTTCATCATTGTCATACATCATAATTACTTAAATACCCACCTTCTCTGAATCTGAAAACTGATTATAAACAGGCATACATCTATTATAGCTTTTGCCACAACTGTTTCCACCATTCCAAGTGAAAGAACTCTTGTCACAAAATAAACCAGGCAATAAGATACGCATAACTGGCAGACACACAATATGTAATATCTTATCATTGTTGCCCTTACACCACTTTTAGATTTAAATACTGCTTTTCTGTTAAATGTATAGTTATACAGTGAAGAGATTATTCTTGCACCGCAGGTTGCAATAAATATCCTGACCGAATCTGACATATGGTTTAAAAGCAACGCACCAATAACTGAAAACATTGCCAGGTCAATTAAAGATGCTGACAGGGAACCAAAGAGGAATTTGAATATTACACCATATATTTTCAATGAATCCTTTATTGGATTAAAATGAGTTGATGCATTATCCTCTATGTACACTGTCTGTATAGGCACTTCCTCAAAAACTATATTATTGTTTTTAAGCTCCAAAAGCATATTCGTCTCATATTCAAAGCGTTCTCCCTTTATCTCACAGAATAAAGGAAGATACTTTAATGGAACAGCACGAAGTCCTGTCTGTGTATCAGATATATTAAGTCCACAGGCAAATTTAAATACAAAGCTGGTCATATTATTTCCAAATCTGCTTTTGAAAGGAACATCCTTTCCTGAGAAATCCCTCACACCTAATATAACCTTATCCACTGATTTTATCATCTGTTCACAGCAGGCCTTAATATCCTCTGCCCTGTGCTGGTTATCTCCATCAACCGTCACCACACCATCAATGTCTGGTCTGTTATTAATACAGTACTCAAAGGCTGTTTTAAGTCCTCTTCCCTTCCCTCTGTTAACAGAGTGGGTAAGAATTGTGCACTGTGGATACTTAGATAGTATATTAAATGGCTGAAGATGTTCACTGTCACTTCCATCATTAACAATAATTATGTCATTGAAATCATACTCAACCAGTGAATCAACCACCTTTATCAGCTTATCATCCGGATTTAAGGATGGTATTATTACAGAAATATTCATATCTCCCTCATTTCTAAAGCATTTTGCTCTCAATAAAACTGAACGTACTGCCTTGACGTCCCAGTCCATATCAGACACTAAACCAACTTATATTGTATAATACTATCCATTGATTTGCAAATTATTTTAGAAAACACAATGTAACAGTGCCAAGCCAGACGGCATAGAATTGTATTGTAAATGTAATATGGAGGAATTCAAAATGAGTGACTTAGCAGCAACAAACTGTGGCGGAGGCTGCAGCGAATGTGGAGGAATGTCTTCATGCTTCTGGATTATCATTCTTTTACTTCTCTGCGGAGGCTGTGGATGTAATGGCGGTTCAGGCGTATTCAGAAGTGGCGGTGACTGCGACAATGGATGCAGCTGCATCTGGATTATCATCCTTCTTTTCTTCTGTGGCGGCATGGGCTTTAATGGCGGTTCAGGCTGTGGCGGATGTGGCTGTGGATGCTAATACCGGCATGAGCATGCAGATTCCTGCATAGATTATATTCTATGCCAAAACCCCTGGGTCAAGGACTTCCCAGGGGTTTCTTTCATTTCAGGCAACTTTCATTTCAAGCAAACTTCACTTCATGCAGCTTTCAATCCATATAGCAGTCAGCTAACAGGTTTAACGCCACTTCTAATAAGGCAGTCCTCATCTAATTCATATACATCCTCCCCATTAATTATCAGTTTTCCATTCTTAATACTGTTTGTCATATATCCCCCAATCTGCTGTTTTTCATCAAAAATATCCAGCGGATTATTATTTATATAATATATAATATGATGATACCAGGGTCAAATAGACAAAAATCCGATGCAAGCTTGCTTGTAGGAAGATTTTTGTCTATTTGACCCGCCAAAACACCGAAAAGTAGCCATTTTTCGGAGAAAAATGAGCAGATTTGAGGTGTTTTAGGATTGCGTGAGTGTGTTAACACGGAGCAATCCGTGGTATCATC
>CALZFR010000086.1 GCA_945648485.1 uncultured Eubacterium sp.
ATATACACCACCAGAAGATGCCAGATATCCATACTATATAAGAGTAAACAGAGCTGCAAACTGTGTTACAGTATACGGAATTGATAAAAATAGTGAATATACCATTCCTGTTAAGTCCTTTGCGTGTTCCTGTGGCAGACAGGGAGAAGAGACCATTATTGGAACAGATTTTGCCACATCTGATAAATATACATGGCGGCTTATGGTAGATGGTACTTATGGACAGTATGCTGACAGAATATACGAAGGATATCTCTTCCATTCTGTACCATATTTCAAACAGGACAAATCTACACTTGAGACAGAAGAATTCAATAAGCTGGGCTCATTTGCATCATTGGGATGTATAAGAATGTGTGTAAGGGATGTTAAGTGGATATATGACAACTGTCCGGTAAACACAAGGGTAACTATATATGATGATGCAGCTAATCCAGGACCTTTAGGCAAGCCAGAGACAATTAAGATTCCACTGGATTCTCCTAATGCCGGATGGGACCCAACTGACCCGGATGAGGCTAATCCATGGAAAGAAAGTCATGCACAGATTAAAGGAGCAGTCGATTTATCATGCAGGGTTGGCGAGAGTATTGATATTAAAAAATCAGTTACTGCCACAGATACATGCGGCAATGATATTACAGATAAGATAATTACAATAGGCAGATATACATTTGACCAGGCAGGGGAGTATTCAATTACTTATAAGGTAACGGATGCAATAGGAAGCACAGATACTAAGACTATAAAGCTGACGGTTATTAATTAAATCAGAAGACTGTTAATTATGGCAGCACATCAAATTAGGAGACAACTATACTTATGATAGTACAATCAATCAGGAGGGAGACATGGGAAAGCTGTATGACAAGCTGACGGAATTAGAGTATGAAAATATTCTTCCAATGCATATGCCTGGTTCTAAACGAAACAGCGAACTTATGTCAATGCCTGACCCTGTGAAGATGGATATCACTGAGATTACCGGTTTTGATAATCTTCACAATGCTACAGGAATAATAAAGGAATGTGCCATAGAGGCAGCAAGAATTTTTGGGGCAGATGAAACCTGTCTTCTTGTAAATGGCAGTACAGCAGGAATTATGGCCGCCATATGTGGTGCCACACATTGTGGTGATAAAGTGCTGGTTGCAAGAAATGTACATCGTTCTGTAATCAACGCCTTGTATCTGGGACAGCTGAATCCGGAGTACATTTTTCCAGAAATGAAATGTCCTGAGGCAGGGATATATGGAGCTGTCAAACCTGAAGATATTGAGGAAGCGTTTAAAGGAAGCGTAGGACATGGAAAAACATCCAAAAGAATAGAATGTGGAAATGCCGTGGATGGAAGCACAGAGCACAGCAAGAACAGTGATATAAAAGCTGTAATTATTACATCTCCTACATATGAGGGGATTGTAAGTGATATCTCTTCAATATCAGATATTGTGCATAGATATGGTGGGGTACTTATTGTGGACCAGGCACATGGGGCGCATTTCGGATTTAATGAAGAATTTCCTGAAAGTGCGGTAAGACAGGGAGCAGATGCGGTTATTACAAGCGTGCATAAGACACTTCCAGCCCTTACCCAGACAGCCCTTCTTCATATAAACAGGGGAAGGATTGATGCAGACCGGGTAAAAATGTTCTGGAATATGTTCCAGTCCACAAGTCCATCTTATATCCTTATGGGCAGCATAGATAACTGCGTGACAATTCTTAAAGAAAAGGGAGATTATTTATTTAAGAAATACGTGGAAAGACTAAAAAATATAAGGAACGAAATTGATAAACTTAAATATATTAATCTTCTTCCTGTGGATGATATATCTAAGATAGTACTTCTTGTTAATGATGGGGGAGAATTCGCAAGACAACTTCGTCAGATATATAAAATTGAGCTGGAGATGGCATCTGAAAAGTATGTTATTGCCATGACATCCATCGGCGATACTGATGAAGGATATGCAAGATTTCTGCAGGCTCTAAGAGAAATGGACAGAGAGGAATACAGTAGTGTACAAAGTAATAATAGTGGATTAGTATGTCCAAAGATTGCCATGTCCATATATGAAGCTCTTAATTCTCCAATTGAGATGTCTGATTTTAACAATTCTGTGGGAAGAATTGCCGGTGAGGCAATCTGTATATATCCACCGGGAATTAATCTTGTAAATCCGGGAGAGGTTATTACGGAAGGCGTTATCAATGCCCTTAAGTCAGGCCTTAAGGATGGACTTGAGATACTTGGCATGTCAGAGGATTTACAGATAAGATGTGTGAAGATATGATAAGATAAATGTTTAAAGAATATTGAGGACTAATATAATGGCAGATATAGCATTTATTATGGGAAAAAGTGCATCAGGCAAGGATAAAATATTCAAGGCACTGTGCGAAGACCCAGAGCTTAATTTAAAGACAATAATTATGTATACCACAAGGCCAATGAGGCATGGAGAGCAGGAAGGTGTAGAGTATCATTTTGTAGATGATACCGAGGCTGACAGGCTGAAAGATGATGGCAGGATTATTGAAATGAGAAGTTACGATACTGTATACGGAACATGGAAATATTTTACTGTAGATGATGGACAGATTAAGTCAGATTCTTCTGAAAAATATATTGTTATAGGTACTCTGGAGGCATATCAGGCATTCTGCAATTACTTTGGTAATGAAAGAATAATGCCGATATACATAGAGGTAGATGATGGAATAAGGCTGGAGAGAGCCATTAAAAGGGAAAGAAAGCAGGAAAAGCCTAAGTATGAGGAGATGTGCAGGCGTTTTCTTGCTGATGCAAAGGATTTCTCAGAGGAGAATCTGGAAAAATGTCATATTACCAGAAGATTTTTAAACAATGAAGAACTATCAGATTGTATTGAAGAAGTAAAAGTTGCTATAGGCAAGGAGTTGATGGTATAATGGATATCAAAGTCAGTGACGTTACAGCTGCACAGCAGGTTGAGGCAAAACAGAATGTTAAGACTGGTGACGACAGCTTTAAATTCACACTTATAAGCAATATTGAGGAAAAAGACCTTCAGGAAAAGCTTAAAAACCTGATGCAGGATATTACTGACCAGGGTGAGAGAATATCTAAGCACATGGATATTAAAGATATGAAAAGATACCGTGAGCTTGTAAAGAGTTTTATGAATGAGATTACATCCAGGTCCCATGAGTTTTCCAGGGAGAATTTTCTGGACAGGAGAGGCCGCCACAGAGTTTACGGAATTGTAAAGCTTGTAGACAAGAATCTTGATGACCTGGCAGGGGAGCTTATGAAAGAAGAGAAGGATCATCTTGCCATCGTGGGAAAGATTGATGATATAAGAGGGCTTCTGCTTGACATATCTACTTAGAGTGTAAGTAATTATCTGGATGAAAAGCTTACTGCCGGATTAAGATTAGTGGGTGAAGGCTGTTTAGTGAGAGGGAAAAATATGAATACATTTGCAGATATATATGGATACGACAAAATAAAAGAGCATTTGCAGAATGCTATCAAACTGAATAAGGTTTCCCACGCATATATATTTAATGGAAGTCTTGGAGCCGGAAAAAAGATGATGGCAAGAACATTTGCCAAAGCCCTTCAGTGTGAAGAGCATAGTGGTGATGCTTGTGGCAAGTGTCATTCCTGTATTCAGGCAGACAGTGGCAACAATCCGGACATCATATGGATTACCCATGAGAAAACAGGCAGTATAGGCGTTGATGATATCAGAAACCAGCTTATCGGTGATATGCAGATTAAGCCATACAGCAGCAGATTCAAGATATATATTGTGGATGAGGCAGAAAAGCTTACAGTACAGGCACAGAATGCACTGCTTAAGACTATTGAGGAGCCTCCGGCATATGGGATAATTATTCTGCTTACTACTAATGCAGACATATTCCTTCAGACTATTTTATCAAGATGTGTAAAGCTTGATTTTAAGCCTGTTGGAGACGATTTAGTGGAGAAGTATCTTAAGGATAATTACCAGTTGTCAGATTATGAGATAAGATTTGCTCTTGCATTTGCCCAGGGCAATATTGGAAGGGCTGTGGCTATTGCCACATCACCGGATTTTGCAAGACTTAAGGAATCTGTGTTACGTGTTGTAAAGCATGCTAAGGATTATTCTGTAACTGAGATAATGGGTGAAGTTAAAGCTGTTACAGATTATAAGGCATCTATCGATGATTATCTGGATATGCTTTCAATGTGGTACAGGGATGTTTTGGTATTTAAAAGTACCAATGATACTAACAGCCTGATATTTAAGGATGAGATTTCACTGATTAAGTCAATTGGTTCACAGAGTTCCTATGAAGGGCTGGAGAATATACTCACAGCCATAGACAAGGTGAAGATACGTCTTAAAGCAAATGTTAATTTTGACCTTGTTATCGAACTTTTAATTATGACAATTAAGGAAGCTTAGAATAAGAAATGGAGATAATATAATGACTAAAGTTATTGGAGTCCGCTTCAGGCAGGCTGGAAAGATATATTTTTTCGCACCTGGAAGATATGATAAGATTGATGCCGGACAGCATGTTATTGTGGAAACTGCAAGAGGTGTTGAATATGGCAATGTTGTACTGGGAATCCGTGAGGTGGATGACAGCAAGGTGGTACAGCCTCTCAAGGCGGTTATAAGAATAGCCACACCAGAGGATGACGAGAGAGAGAGCAAGAACAGAATCAAGGAAAAGGAAGCATTTGATATCTGTCTTGAGAAGATTAAGAAGCATAATCTGGATATGAAGCTTATCCAGGTTGAATATACATTTGATAACAATAAGGTGTTGTTTTATTTTACAGCTGATGGAAGAATTGATTTCCGTGAGCTGGTTAAGGATCTGGCAGCAGTGTTTAAGACAAGAATTGAGCTCCGCCAGATTGGTGTAAGAGATGAAGCAAAGCTTATGGGAGGAATTGGCGTGTGTGGAAGACCTCTGTGCTGTGCTACATTTTTACCAGATTTCAATCCTGTGTCAATTAAGATGGCAAAGGAACAGAATCTTTCTCTTAACCCAACGAAGATTTCAGGAGTGTGTGGAAGGCTTATGTGCTGCCTTAAGAACGAGGAAGAGACCTACGAGGAGCTTAATTCTCATCTTCCTGCAGTTGGAGATACTGTTACAACTCCGGAGAAGCTTAAAGGTGAGGTTTACAGCCTGAATGTGTTAAGACAGCTTGTTAAAGTTGTGGTAACTCTTGATAACGACGAGAAGGAAATCAGGGAGTATCCTGTGTCAGAGCTTCGGTTTAAGCCAAGAAGAAGAGTGGACAAGTCAGAGCTTGATGCTAAGGAGTTAAAGGAGCTTAGGGAATTAGAGGACCTGGAGAGAAAGGAAGGAAAATCGCAGTTTGGCGATGACTGACAGATGCAGACAAAGCTTAGTGATAATGAGCGTATAGATGATCTGCAGTGCAATGGATACAGACTTATACAGAATACGGCGTGCTTTTGCTTCGGCATGGACGCCGTGTTGTTATCTTCATATGCACAGGCAGGAAAGAATGATAAGGTGCTTGATTTATGTACCGGTAATGGCGTAATTCCAATACTTATGAGGGGAAAGACAGAGTGCAGACAATTTACAGGAATTGAAGTATTACCGGTAAGTTACGACCTTGCAGTAAGAAATGCAACGCTTAACGGACTTGAATCTGATATCCGTATGATACAGGGAGATATTAAGGATTATAAGGAACTGCTGAAGGGGGAGCTGTTTGATGTGGTTACATGCAACCCGCCATATATGGATGAAAATCACGGGATTGTAAACCCTGACAATGCCAAAGCTGTGGCAAGACATGAGATTTTACTTAATCTGGAGGATGTGGTGTGTGCAGCAGGAAAAAGCCTTAAGGTAAGGGGAAGATTCTTCATGGTTCACAGACCAAGAAGGCTTGTTGATATATTTGAACTGTGCAGAAAATATAAGATGGAACCAAAGCGTATACGGATGGTTTATCCAGCAGCTGGCAGGGATGCCAATATGGTTCTTATTGAAGCTGTTAAAGGCGGAAGTGGTCAGCTTATTGTGGAGAAGCCGTTAATAGTGTACGAGGAAAACGGAGACTATACAAAGGAGCTGCTTTCAATGTACAATATGGTATAGGGAGTTCGGTGAAATATGGAAGATATTAAAACAGGGAACATGGAGGGCAGTTTAAGAGGAACGCTGTACTTATGTGCCACACCAATTGGAAATCTTGAGGACATAACATTCCGTGTGTTAAGAACTTTAAAGGAAGTTGATATAATTGCCGCAGAGGATACAAGAAACAGCATAAAGCTTCTTAATCATTTTGATATTAAGACACCTATGACAAGCTATCATGAGTATAATAAGGTGGAAAAAGCAAGGACTCTTGTGGATAAAATGCTTAAGGGTGCCAGTGTTGCGGTTATAACTGATGCCGGAACTCCGGGAATATCAGACCCTGGGGAGGAACTGGTCAGACAGTGCCATGAAGCTGGAATAAGAGTTACATCTCTTCCTGGACCTGCGGCGTGTGTCACAGCCCTTACCATGTCAGGACTTCCTACAAGAAGATTCTGTTTTGAAGCATTTCTGCCTTATGACAAGAAAGAGAGAAAAGAAGTGCTGTCAGAGCTTGCCAGTGAAACCAGGACTATTATTATATATGAGGCACCCCACAGGTTGAAGGCAACTCTTTCAGAATTATCAGATATTTTAGGGGCGGACAGAAGGCTGTCTGTGTGTAAGGAGCTTACAAAGCGGTACGAGAATGTATTCTTAACTACATTTGAGGAGGCATGTGAATATTATGATAATAATGAGCCTAAGGGTGAATATGTTCTTGTAATTCAGGGTAAATCCCGGGAGATAATTAAACAGGAGGAAGTTAAGACCTGGGAAGCCATGACTATAGAGGAACACATGAAGGTGTATACTGATAAGGGAATGGATAAAAAGGAAGCCATGAAGGCGGTAGCAAAGGACAGAGGGGTTTCCAAGAGAGATATATACAATGAGCTGCTTAAGCAGGAGAGAGGAGAAGAGAATGAGTGAGATTTTTACAATAGGATGTCATTTGTCCACATCAAAGGGATTTCTTAATATGGGAAAGGAGATTATGTCTATTGGCGGCAATACTTTCCAGTTTTTTACCAGAAATCCAAGGGGAGGTTCTGCAAAGCCAATTGATGTGGATGATATAGCAGCTTTCAGGGAATTTGCAGCTGATAATGGAATTAAGGTGATTCTTGCCCATGCGCCATATACCTTAAACTGCTGTTCCGCTGATGAAAGTACAAGGGAATTTGCCATAAATACATTTGCAGACGACCTGGAGCGCATGGAGTATCTTCCGGGAAATCTGTATAATTTTCATCCGGGAAGCCATGTAAAGCAGGGTGTTGATGTGGGGATTGATTATATTGTGGAGGCACTTAATAAAGTTATTAAGCCGGAGCAGACAACTACTGTGCTTCTTGAAACTATGGCAGGAAAGGGCTCAGAAATCGGAAGAACATTCGAAGAAATCAAAAGGATTATTGACAGGGTTGAGTTAAATGACCATCTGGGCGTGTGTCTGGATACATGCCATGTGTATGATGGAGAGTATGATATTGTAAATAATCTGGATGGTGTGTTAAATGAGTTTAATGAGATAATAGGAATTAACAGACTTAAAGCCGTTCATATTAATGATTCAAAGAATCCTTTCGGAAGCCACAAGGACCGCCACGAGAAGATTGGTGAGGGTTCAATTGGTGTGGAAGCATTCAGAAGAATTATTAACCATCCTGATTTAAGGGATTTGCCATTCTATTTAGAGACTCCTAATGAACTTGATGG
>CALZFR010000087.1 GCA_945648485.1 uncultured Eubacterium sp.
AGACTGTCAATCAGTGGAATGAAGTATAATCTTGATAATTTCTTACTTAATCAGGGGAGCAGCATATGTCAGTCTAATGAAATAACAGAAAAGGAAGCTGTTATTTCTATAGTTAAAGGCAGACTCATTGTAATAGAATCCAGGGATTAAGGTTAAGGTAAATTATTGTTTATGCCTATGGACATTAATTAATTCAAATCTTTGGTAAAATAATTGTAAATATTGTTATTTTACTTGCATTTATGAGGCATATTGATATAAAATAATCAAAGTAAGTTTTAAATTAATTAGGAGGTTTCGATGATGAGTAACGCAACATCGGCGTCAGCTAGAAGTAGAATTGAGTCTATTCTTGATGACAATAGTTTTGTTGAAATCGGAGCTGGTGTGAAAGCCAGAGCCACAGATTTTAACTTAACAGCTAAGAATACTCTTTCTGATGGTGTAATAACCGGATACGGAGTAATTAATGGTAATCTTGTGTATGTATACAGCCAGGATACATCCGTTATGAACGGTACAATCGGCGAAATGCATGCGAAGAAGATAGCTGGCTTGTATGATATGGCCATGAAGATGGCTGCTCCAGTAATTGGTCTTGTTGACTGTGCTGGTATTAGACTCCAGGAAGCTACAGATGCTTTAGCTGGTTTTGGTTTAGTTTATAAGAAGATGACTGAGGCTTCAGGGGTAATTCCACAGATTACTGCAGTCTATGGCAATTGTGGTGGCGGACTTGCAGTTCTTACAGGTCTTTCCGATTTTACATTTATGGAAGAAAAGAGTGGCAAGCTTTATGTTAACACACCTAATGCCCTTGAAGGTAATTATACTGAAAAGCTTGATACAGCAAGTGCTAAGTTCCAGGCTGAGTCAGGCATGGTTGATTTTGTTGGAGATGAGGATACAATCGCTAACGGAATAAGACAACTGGTATCTATTCTCCCTGCTAATAATGAGGGGGATATTTATTCTGTTGAGTCTTCTGACGATCTTAACAGAGTATGTCCTGATATGGCAGCTGAAATTGCTGACCCTGCTCTTGCGTTATCTGATATTTCAGATGATAATCTTTTTGTTGAGGTTAAGTCAGCATATGCCAAGGAGATGGTTACTGGATTTATCCAGATTGATGGTGCTACAGTTGGTGCTGTTGCTAACAGAACAGCAATTTTTGATGAGAATGGTGAGAAGGCAGAGGAATTTGAGCCTGTATTAACAGTTAATGGCGCGTATAAGGCTGCTGATTTTGTGAATTTCTGTAATGCATTTGAGATTCCGGTTGTTTCTTTGACAGCTGTTAAAGGATTTGAAGCCAGTGTAAGAAGTGAGAAGTCTATTGCAAAGGCCGTTGCCAAGCTTACATATGCTTTCGCTAATGCAGATGTTCCAAAGGTTAATGTAATAGTTGGAGAGGCATATGGAAGTGCCTATGTATCAATGAATTCTAAGTCTATTGGTGCTGATATGACATATGCATGGCCAACAGCCAGCATCGGAATGATGGATGCAGAACTTGCAGCTAAGATTATGTATGCAGATGAGATTGCTTCATCTTCTGACGTGGCTGCAACAGTAAGCGAAAAGGCTGCTGAGTATGCTTCATTACAGTCAAGTGTTGAATCAGCTGCAGCAAGAGGATATGTTGATACAATCATTAATCCTGAAGATACAAGAAAGTACATTGCTGCATCTTTAGAGATGCTTTATAGAAAAAGTGAGATCAGATTTGATAAAAAGCATGGTACTGTATAATATAGGAGTAGAACAATATGAAGAAGATTAATTTTAAGAAATTCTCATTGTTGTTATGCATGATTGCCTGTATGTTAACATTTACAGCCTGCACAGACCAGATTTCAACTGATGATGTTAAGCTTTCAGTTAAGATGAATGAGCTTACAGATGCTCAAGAGAGTATCAAAAAGTGGTCAGTAGGAATCATAACATACCTTGACAAAACCTCAGATGAGGATATAAAACAAGATGCAACAGCTGCATTAGGTCTTGGTGATGTGGATGGCAATTTATATATTGTTAACTCTGAGAATGGTATGAATGCCGCAACAGTAGAGTTTTATAACAGTTGGATTAAGTCAAGAAGCGAATTAGGTTCTCTTGTTTCTATCGATAAGGGAACTATACAGCTTAGTAAGGATACTGGAACTCTTTGTTCTGTGACAGTAGTTGCAACATATGATAAGAGACAGTGTACATTTGAATTTGTATTTGATGATGATTATAACCTGACAAGTGGTGCCATTAACCCAACATACACTACAAGTGAGAAGTTAGGCAAGGCTGCTCTTAATACAGTAATTGGTATTGGAACAGTATTCGTTGTTTTGATTTTCATATCATTTATTATTTCTTTGTTTAAGTACGTTAATGTAATAGCAGATAAGCTGTCTGGAACGAAGGCTTCTAAGGAAGATTCTGCAAGCAGCGTTGATAATGCTATTGCACAGATTGTTACCAAGGAAGAGAATGAAGCAGACGACCTTGAACTTATCGCAGTTATTACAGCAGCTATCGCTGCATCTGAAGGGACATCATCTGATGGTTTAGTAGTTCGTTCAATTAGAAAGAGAAGATAGAGTTATCTTACAAGTTAAGGAGGATATTAAGATGAAGAATTATACAATTACTGTTAATGGTAATGTTTATGATGTTACAGTTGAAGAGGGACAGACAAGTGGTGCAGTAAGCGCGCCTGTTAAGGCAGCTGCTCCTAAGGCGGCTCCAGCAAAGCCTGCAGCTCCAGCCGGAGCACAGGGGGCTGTTAAGGTTGAAGCTCCAATGCAGGGCAAGATTTTAAAGGTTAATGCCACAGCAGGTGCTGCTGTTAAGAAGGGTGACGTATTAGTTGTTCTTGAGGCTATGAAGATGGAAAATGAAATCTGTGCTCCACAGGATGGAACAGTTGCAACAGTTGAGTGTTCAGTTGGTGACTCAGTTGTGACAGGAAAAGTATTAGTTTCATTAAACTAATTCACTATGGTTGAGTCATTAAACTGGAGGTTATAGAATGAGTTACATTATAACAACATTAGGAAACCTCATACAGCAGTCAGCATTCTTTGGTCTGACCTGGGGCAATTACCTTATGATTGCCATTGCTTTGGTTTTCCTGTATCTGGCTATTAAAAAGGGATATGAACCTCTGCTTTTAGTTCCAATTTCATTTGGTATGCTGCTTGTTAATATGTATCCTGATATTATGTTAACTATTGAGGATTCTGACAACGGCGTAGGAGGTTTGTTACATTATTTCTACCTGCTTGATGAGTGGAGTATTCTTCCTTCGCTTATTTTCCTGGGTGTTGGTGCAATGACAGACTTCGGTCCTCTGATTGCAAATCCAAAGAGCTTTTTGCTTGGTGCAGCTGCCCAGATTGGTATATTTACAGCTTATATTCTGGCTATTGTTATGGGATTCCCAGATAAGGCTGCCGCAGCTATTTCTATTATAGGTGGTGCTGATGGACCTACATCTATTTTCCTTGCTGGTAAGCTGGGACAGACAAAGTATATGGGACCTATTGCGGTAGCAGCATATTCATATATGTCTCTGGTTCCAATTATACAGCCACCTATTATGAAGGCTCTTACAACTGAGAAGGAAAGAAAGGTTAAGATGGAGCAGTTAAGACCTGTTTCAAAACTTGAGAGAATTCTTTTCCCTATCGTTGTAACAATTGTGGTAGTACTTATCCTTCCTACAACAGCTCCATTGGTTGGTATGCTTATGTTAGGAAATCTCTTTAAAGAATGTGGAGTTGTTAAGCAGCTTTCAGAGACAGCTTCTAATGCTTTGATGTACATTGTAGTTATTATCCTTGGTACATCAGTAGGTGCAACTACAAGTGCTGAAGCATTCCTTAATCTTGATACATTAAAGATTGTTGCTCTGGGACTTGTTGCATTTGCTGCAGGTACTGCGGCGGGCGTACTGTTTGGTAAGCTGATGTGCAAGGCTACACATGGTAAGGTTAATCCACTTATTGGTTCTGCCGGTGTATCTGCGGTGCCAATGGCAGCCAGAGTATCCCAGAAGGTTGGTCAGGAAGCAGACCCTTCTAACTTCCTTCTCATGCATGCTATGGGACCAAATGTTGCCGGTGTAATCGGTACAGCTGTTGCTGCCGGTACTTTCATGGCTATGTTTGGTGTTATATAACATTAGTAAATATTGATTAGTGCTGCATTGCAGCAGTTTAAGTAAAATTATTATTTTGGAGGAATATTAAAGATGGCAGAACAGGTTAAGAAACCATTGAAGATAACTGAAACTGTATTAAGAGATGCCCATCAGTCACTTATTGCTACAAGAATGACTACTGAACAGATGCTTCCAATCATTGATAAGATGGATAAGGTTGGCTATCATTCAGTAGAGTGCTGGGGTGGTGCTACATTTGATGCATCTCTTCGTTTCCTTAAAGAGGATCCATGGATGAGACTCCGTAAGTTAAGAGATGGATTCAAGAATACTAAACTTCAGATGTTATTCAGAGGACAGAATATCTTAGGATATAATCATTATGCTGATGATGTTGTTGAATATTTTGTTCAGAAATCTATTGCTAACGGAATTGATATTATCCGTATATTTGATTGCTTTAATGATTTAAGAAACCTTGAGACAGCTGTTAAGGCTGCAAAGAAGGAAAAAGGACATGCCCAGATTGCTCTTTCATACACATTAGGAGATGCATATACTCTTGATTACTGGAAGGATACAGCAAGAAGAATTGAGGACATGGGTGCAGATTCAATCTGTATTAAGGATATGGCTGGACTTCTTGTTCCATACAAAGCAACAGAGCTTGTTCAGGCGTTAAAGGAAGGTTCTTCACTTCCTATTCAGATGCATACCCACTATACATCTGGTGTTGCTTCTATGACATATCTTAAGGCTGTTGAAGCTGGTGCAGATATTATTGATACAGCAATGTCTCCATTCTCAATGGGAACATCACAGCCAGCAACAGAGGTTATGGTTGAGACATTTAAGGGAACAGAGTATGATACAGGCTTAGACCAGAATCTTCTTGCAGAGATAGCTGAGTATTTCCAGCCAATGAGAGAAGAGGCGCTTAAGTCAGGACTTATGAACACTAAGGTTCTTGGTGTTAATATTAAGACACTTCTTTACCAGGTACCAGGTGGTATGCTTTCAAATCTTGTTTCACAGCTTAAGGAAGCTGGTGCAGAGGATAAATATCAGAAAGTTCTTGAGGAAATTCCAAGAGTACGTAAGGATTATGGTGAACCACCTCTTGTTACTCCTTCATCTCAGATTGTTGGTACTCAGGCTGTACTCAATGTATTACAGGGTGAGCGTTATAAGATGATTACAAAGGAATCAAAGAAGGTTCTTGCAGGTGAGTTTGGACAGACAATTAAGCCATTCAATCCAGAGGTTCAGAAGAAGGCAATTGGTGATGCAAAGCCAATTACATGCCGTCCAGCTGACTTGATTGAGCCACAGCTTGAAAAGTATAATAATGATCCAGTTGTACAGCGCTATAAGCAGCAGGATGAGGATGTACTTTCTTATGCGTTATTCCCTGCTGTTGCAACAGAATTCTTTAAGTACAGGGAAGCTCAGCAGACCAAGGTTGACCCGGCTGCAGCTGACACAGAGAATAAGGCATATCCAGTTTAATGGATTGTTATGATTATCTGACATAATAGTAACATATAGATATGTTATGAATATTTTAGCCCCGGCTTTACACTGTGAATCCGATGATTAATTCATTTGGTTCATGGTGTAGAAGCCGGGGCTTTTTGTTATTTCATGTATCAGTGTGTTACATTTTCCTGTTGATTAATATGTTGTTTAATTCTCCAAATGCTGCTGCCTGTACTGTCTGGGACAGAGTCTCTATATCGACCGGAATGTCATTCTTTATCCATCTGACATAGGAGGAGATTATTGCAGAAATAAAGAATTCTGCATATATTTCTAACTCCTGGTCATTAAGCTGGAAATATTTCTTATGGGTATTAACAATTGATTCAACCAGCTGTTCTTTTATTCTGCCAAAGAAAAAGTCGTACTTCTGATTAATGGCAATAAATTTGAACAGGTCATAGTTATCCATTACAATGTTGTTTAGTGTTTCAAAAAAACTATCTACAGTAAATGAAGCTGTTTTGATGTTGCTTTCTGTCAGATTATTTTTTAGTTCATTGATTTTCAAATTGGTGAAGTCCTTAAGGATATCATCAATGCTCTCATAGTGAAGATAGAATGTCTTTCTGTCAATATCAGCCTCTTTGGCGATTTCTGAAATTGTAATCTTTTTGAGTTTACTATTCATAATCAGTCTGAAGTATGCTTCCTGGATTGCTTTTCTTGTTTTTTCAATACGTCTGTCCATTTTTCCCCAATCTTATTAAATGTGTTGATTAATCTATATAACCCATATATTTGGTAATTGAATTGATGATTTTACATCAGTATAATACCCATGTGTAGAAAAATCAACGAAAAGAGGATTATTTGTTATGGATTATATGATATTTGCTGATGTTTCCATAGATATTGATATGGCATTTGCTGATAAGTATGATTTAAAATACATATCTATGGAATATATATTAGATGATAATTCATTTAATTGTAGCAGACCAGAAAATGATGAGATGATGCACCAGTACTATGAGAAACTGAGATTAAAGGCATCTACACACACAAGCCAGATTGTACCTAATAACTATGTTGAAGCCTTTGAGGGATATATCAAAGAAGGTAAGGGAATTCTGTATATCTCTTTATCAAGTGGTCTTAGCAATACATATGAATCAGCACTTCTTGCTGCCAAGATGCTTAAGGATGATTATCCTGAGTGCGAAATAGAGGTTGTGGACAGTCTTGGTGCAACAGGTGGAATGGGAATTCTTGCTGAATCAGCCTGCCTTAACAGGGAAAAGGGTATGAGTCTTTCTGATAATGCAAAGTGGCTGAGGGAGCATGCAAATAATATAAACTTCTGGTTTAAAGTTGAAGACCTTATGTATCTTTGTAGAGGCGGAAGAGTGTCTGCCACCACTGCAGTTGTGGGAACAGCTCTTAAGATTAAACCTATACTTACAATTGATTCTACAGGTAAGCTTCAGACAATTGATAAGAAGAGGGGCGATAAACAGGCAATGTTAGGACTTATTGAGAGATTTGAGGAGACATATGATCCTGATATGGGCAATACAGTTTATGTATCCTGTGCAGACTGCAGGGATGTAGCGGAAACGTTAAAATCAAAGCTTTTGGAAAAGCATCCGGATCTTGATATTAAGATTACTATGTTAAGTCCTATTATTGGAGCACATACAGGTCCTGATATGTTATCACTTATTTATTATGGTTCAAAGAGAAAATATTAATATTGCAATTATTGTTTATAGTGCGCAGTACAATTGACGTGATATATGAAGTGCAAATTGAGCAGGTGTTATCCTGCTCAATTATTTTTTAAAAAAGGTTTGTAAAATATTAATAGTTCGTAGTATAATATTGTGCGGCTATATTATACTTTTTTGGAGATAGTAATGATAAAATTAGAAAAAACACAAGTTTTTAATTTTGAGAATGCGGTAAGAGGTGCAAGAAATCCTTTGAACAGCTGGGGGAGAATGGATAGTCACACTGATAACGGAATTTTTGTATTTGGCCCGAATGACCTTGATTTGGCAAAGAGATTGTGCAAGGCGGGAAGTGATCATAGAAAGTTTATAAGACAGATTTTTATCTCTGTGGATATTACAGCACCATTGTACTGGTGGAAGGAATATGATACGTATAAGGTTGGAACAGTTGCTAACTCAACAAGT
>CALZFR010000088.1 GCA_945648485.1 uncultured Eubacterium sp.
TGTTTCGGCAATTATCTTTGCATAACTATGAACCTTGCAGAAATGTTGAATTCTCCTTGCATCTCCACTATATAACTCTATCATTGCTAAGTGTAATTTATTAATCATTTCAAGCATTCCTCCTGCCGTAATATTAATTACTCAATTAATAAAATCTATACTTTCCTTCTATTGAAAGCAACAGGATAATCAGATGTCATATATAAAATGGCAGGCAACCACTCATGGGATTGTCCTGCCACTTTATTAAGGGAGATAGATTTTTCAACTATAAATACTTTTTTAATGTTTCACGAATTGCTCCAACTCCTGCGTTCATTTCAATAAAATACCTTTCTGTCTTCTCTCCAAGTGATGATGCATATAAATCAACGCCAAATATTGACTGATTAGACAGAATCTCTTTAATTGCAGATACCTGACTGCTTCCGAACTCAACTCTTTCCATAACCGGACAAAGAACTGAAAGAAGCGGATCTGAACTTAATTCGAATTTCTCACCCTGGTCATTAATTCCCATGAGATAACGAAGCCAACCTGCAAATACAAGTGGAATATATGTTAAAGAATCAACATCTAATTCCTCTGACTTCATGTATGCCTTGATTGTTTCACCATAACGAATAGCCAGCTTCTGGGAAGTATCTGTTGCAATTCTTTGTGGTGTATCTGGCATGAATGGATTAGGAATACGCTTATTAACCACCTGATCTATGAAATCTTTTGGGGAAATAATCTTAGGATCAACAACAACTGGTAATCCTTCAACGTATCCAATCTTGTTAACAAGAGCACTCAATTCTGGATCCTGCATCTCCTTAGAGATTAATGTATATCCAAGTAAGCATCCAAATACTGCAAGAGCTGTATGCAGTGGATTTAAGCATGTACATACCTTCATCTTTTCAACCTGGTCTACAGTTTCTCTCTTTGTAAATATGAATCCGCCTTTCTCCAATGCCTCTCTGCCATTAGGGAAAGAGTCTTCTATAACGAGATATTCACACTCCTCGGCATTAACAAATGGAGCAACATAAGTATTCTTAGAAGTAACAACTGGCTCTAACTCTGTTCCCCAATCAGGAATTAACATCTCTTCAACCTTTTTGTCAGGTCTTGGGGTAATCTTATCAATCATAGTCCATGGGAAGCTGACTTTATTATCATCCTGAACATAAGCAAGAAATCCCTTTTCAATTAATCCTGCATCCTCCCATGCTTTGGCAAATGCAACCATGGCAGCCTTTAGCTTATCACCAT
Source organism: uncultured Eubacterium sp. (assembly GCA_945648485.1). Lineage (GTDB taxonomy): Bacteria > Bacillota > Clostridia > Lachnospirales > Lachnospiraceae > Lachnospira. The sequence goes on from CALZFR010000088.1 coordinate 1,261, forward strand.
TATGTGAACAGTTATCCATACTTACCATAGCTATTGGAAGCTTTCCGGACACATATCGAGCGTATAAAAGAGAAGCAACCTTACCAATATAACTTTCAGGCTTTCCAGGACCATTTTTTAAATCCTCCTGTACGCTTGGAAGAGTTTCTCCCTTACCATCTACAAGGCTGTAGCCTTTCTCTGTAATTGTAAATGTTGCCATCTGAAGAGATTCCTTAGCAAATATCTCTTTTAATCTTCCATATTCCCCGGTATTATCGCTGTCCAGCCTTAATGATTCAACAACACTTCCTACTACATTCTTCTCAATCGTTCCATCTGCCTTTAATGTAACTACAATTCCAAGGTCATCGTGTGGACGGTTCATTTTCTCGATAATCTCGTAATCATATCCTTCTGCTACAACAATGCCGCGATTAAGTTCTCCTCTATTAAGCAGATTCTGAACAACATTAGCCTGGAAAGCACGGAATATATTGCCTGCTCCAAAATGAATCCAGAAAGGATTCTCCTTAGTATTCCTGGTTACCTGTTCACGGTCATATTCCGGAACACCATACCCAAGACTCTTTAATTCCTCTAAATTCTCTATTCCTGCATTTGTTAACTTCATACTAACCTCCACAAAAACTACAGTCCTCTTGTCTGTGACTTCTCAATTGCTTCCCAGAGTCCATTAAGATAGGTCGCGCCAAGAGCTCTGTCATATAAACCATATCCTGGCATAGCAACCTCATCCCAGATCATACGTCCATGATCAGGACGGATTGGTCCATCGAATCCAATCTCATATAAAGCTTTCATAATCTCATACATGTCAAATGTACCATCAGATGAAAGATGTGCTGCCTCCTCGAAATCTGTTGGTGAATTAAACTTAAGATTACGAACATGAGCAAAATGTATTCTTCCCTTTAATGAACGAATCATATCCGGAAGATCATTTTCAAGGTTAGTTCCATATGAACCAGAACAGAATGTAACACCATTATGTGGATTATCAACCATCTTCATCATTCTTAAGATATTTTCCTTATTGATGATGATTCTTGGCAATCCAAATACACTCCATGCCGGATCATCCGGATGTATTGCCATGTTGATATCATACTTATCACATACAGGCATTATTCTTTCAAGGAAATACTTAAGATTCTCAAATAACTTCTCGTCATCAACATCCTTATACATCTCGAATAATTCTTTAACCCTTGCCATACGCTCTGGTTCCCAGCCTGGCATAACAAATCCATTCATATCGCTTCCGATTGAGTTAAACATCTCTTCAGGCTTGATTTTATCAACTGCTTCCTGTGTATATGCAAGTACAGTAGAGCCATCCGGTCTCACACGTGCAAGCTCTGTTCTTGTCCAGTCAAATACAGGCATGAAATTGTAACATACCATATGAATACCAGCCTTGCCTAATCTTTCAAGCGTTGTAATGTAATTATCGATATACTGTTCACGATCTGGGGAACCAATCTTTATTGCATCATGAATATTAACACTTTCAATACCGGCAACTTTAAGTCCGGCAGCCTCTACCTCATCAATCATTGCTTTAATGTCTGCTTCTTCCCACACTTCTCCAGGCATAGTATCATATAATGTTGTAATTACACCTTTTACACCCGGAATCTGTCTAATCTGTTTTAAAGTAACAGAATCGTGCTTACTTCCATACCATCTTAATGTCATTTCCATATACAAAAACCCTCCTATGATTTATTTATTTTGACCAACCTGTATAATTTGATCAATAATATCTCTATATTTACCACAGTACTTTGGATATAATTCACTTAATACAACTTTAAATGCTTCTTTTTCTTCCGTAGTTAATTCATTAATTACGCAACCATATTCTTTAGCTGTCTGTTTTGCCTTCTTCTCTTCCTCCTGCCACAAATCATGCTCATACTCAGCAGAAAGTCTGGCACATTCCATAATTATTTTCTGGTCCTGCGCCGTAAGCTTATTCCATGTATGCTCAGAACATATCTGCATCTCTGGAATACGTACATGTTCATCCTCGCTGAAGTATCCTGCAACCTTATAATGTCCAGACGATATGTAGGATGGCCAGTTATTCTCTGCTCCATCAACCACTCCTCTTTCAATGGCAGAATATGTATCAGCATAGCTTGTGTTATAATACTTAGCTCCAAGCTCTGTAACTACATTATTCATATATGACGATTCCTGAACACGGATTGTCATTCTAACTAAATCCTCCGGCTTACATATGGGCTTCTTAGTGTTATAAAAGCTTCTTGCGCCTGCATCATACCAGGACAATCCTTTCAGATGCTGTTCCTCCATCAAAGATAAGAACTTGTCTCCTATTGGACTGTATAACACATTCCACATATGCTCTGAATTATTATACAGATATGGCATCTGTAAAACATTCATCTCCGGAATACTGTCTGATATCTGTGCAATAGATATTCTCGCAAAGTCAATACCTCCATATTGCATCTGGCTAATTACTTCTTTTTCACTTCCCAGCTCAGCACCAGACTTTACAAGAATCTTTATTCTTCCACTGGTTTTTTCCCATACTAATTCGCTAAATTTCAATGCTCCTTTTGTTGTCGGGTAATCCTCAGATTGATTCTCAGCATACGTAAAAACATACTCTGGTGCCTTAGCTCTTTTTAACTGAACATTCCGTATTACAGCTAAAATTGCAATTGAGGCAATCGCCAAAAAAATATATACTCTTTTCTTTTTCATATAACTCTCTTCTCGTACCAGTTATTTTATTGGTAAATCTTCTGTGACAGAACACGCTGCCTGAACTCAGTTGGAGTCATTCCTTCTGCCTTCTTAAATATTTTTGAAAAATAATTAGAATCCCTATACCCTACTTCTGCACCAATATCTTTAATACTATATCGCAAATCCATCATAAGCTCTTTTGCCTTCTTAAGACGATACTCCATCAGATATGTTGTAAAGCTCTTATCAAAACACTGTCTGAATATCTTACAGAAATATGCCTCTGAGTAATTAAGCACCCCTGCAACATCCTGAATTCCTAATTCATCTTTATAATGCTTTTCTATATAATTCTTTATCTCTTCTGCAATTATTACAAGCTTTCCACTGGCATTCTCGTTATATGTATGTTTAGCTTCCTCTGCTGTTACTTCCTGTTTACTATCAAGAATACGTACTGCTTCATATAAAGCATTCGCAAGTTCTTCGTCATTACATGGTTTAAGCAGATAGTCCAATGCCCTGACCCGGATGGCTCCTTTGGCGTACAGAAACTCATCGAATGCCGTGATAAATATTATGCAACACTGCTTGTTTATCTTCCTGATCTGCTCCGCAGCTTCAATTCCGTTAATTCCAGGCATCTCTATATCAAGAAGTGCTATATCACACATATTTTCTTCGTGCACTGATACAGCCTCTCTTCCATTCTCAGCTTGAAATATTTCAAATTGATCTTGAAACAGATTGTTAATCTTTTTTGATATAACCATTCTTTCAATTGGTTCATCATCTGCAATCAAAATCCGATACATACCCATCACCTGTTATTAGGAATAATAATTCTGATAATTGTTCCCATATTTTCCTTACTGCTAATTGTCATACTGCCTTTCCACATATTTGACCTGATTCGCTTATATATATTGCCAACACCAATTCCCTTGAAATCACCTGTTTCAAAAGTCTTTCGTATTGTTTCTAACTGTTTCCTCGGTATACCAATACCATTATCTCCAACTATAACATGGAGATCATTATTCACCCACTTTACACGCACTTTAACCCAGCCGCCTTTTTCTTTTCTTGCCAGTCCATGTATGATTGAATTCTCAATTAATGGCTGTAAAAGATAAGATGGAACGATAACCTCATCAACATTAACACGGATATCCTCCTGGTATTCAATCCTGCTCCCAAACCTCATCTGTTGCAGATACATATAATCCCGGGCAATCTTCAGCTCCTGTGCAAGTGCAATCTTATGTTCTACATTCTTTAAATTATAGCGGAACAACGCACTAAGTGAACCTATCATCTTCTCCGTTGTTGGCGCATCCTCCAGATTTGCCATACCAGATATTACATTAAGTGTGTTAAATAAAAAATGGGGATTAATCTGATTTCTAAGCAAATCTGTCTGAGCCTGTAAAAGCTGTTTTTCCATCTCACTGTTCTTCATTGCTTCTGCATACAATAATTCTTCCGTATGCCTTCTGTCTTCCAGTGCCATGATTCTGTCTTTAGTTGCATGCTTCATTGAGTTAAATACAGAGGTAAGCTCTCCAACTTCATCCTGATTATCAACAACCACATCTTCACTGGAAAAATCATTCATTGCGATTTTTTTCGAAGCATCGGCCAGTCTGATAATAGGATTGACAATGGTATCAACCATCATCTTAGAGAAGGTAATAATCAAAAGAAGCAGCACAATGTTAGTAATTATGATTATAACTGCTAATGCAACAAACCTTGGCAGCTTACTCCGAAAGGTTTTATCCCCACTATCAATTGTAAGTAATACTAATTTATCTGCATATCCCTTCATATAGGAAAATTCGTCATATATCTTATATTGAGTTCTAATATATTCACTGTCATATACATCTGTTTCCATTAATCTGCTTATATTATTCTCGTATACACTATATGCATTCATTATAGACCAGGTCAGAGCATATCTTTCCTCTCCAATCTGATTATAATCAAATGGAATCTTATCTAAACATTCCTTCGTGTCTGACATAGCCTCAGTCAGACTTAAAAGATTATTACTATTCTTAGTTCTCGCATAATTACGAAAGGCTGTTTTCTCATTCTCTAAACAATTTACAAGATGAATTGTTATTGAGTCGTCATTCAGAATCTTACTGAAATCGTAAAGATATTCCTTGGAGATGGTCACATCCAATGTCATAAACAAAAGGATACTGACAAATATTAAACTGATATACACTTTTATCTTATCTTTAATCTTGATACCAAGCCAGAAATCCTTGAATTTACGTTTCATAACACTCCAAAAAATAACAAGGAGCTGTCATAATGCGTATTGCAAAAAGACAGCCCCCGATTTTATTTACCAGCAATCTTCTGCTCTATGAAATTAACAAACGCCTCCTCTTGATCTCCAAGGCTTCGTTTTGTTAACATATAGCATCTCTTTTGCCCAACCACAAGCATAATTATATCAGATTTCCTGATTATTCTTGAAACCTTATTATATGGAACATCCTCAAACTTATTATCTGTCTGTACATGAATATATTTTTCAAAGAAAGACAACTCCAGGTTCTTTGGAAGTTCTTCTAACTGCCTGCAGGCATAACCATATGTTCCAAGTGGTTGAAATACGGGAAATATCATACATAACCCTATAAGTATTATACGAACAACCCATGTAGAATGGCCAAAAAACCGAAATGCCAGTAAAAACATCGCAACTGCAAATACAATATTACACACACCTAAAAATGAATGATAAGTTGTATACATTGATAATTTCCACAAATCTGATGCTTTTACATCACATTTAAATTTATAAACCATTATTTTAACCCCTGAATATTATCATTTTGCAAAAACACCAGGTAAGAACATACTAACCTGAGGAATAAATGTAATCAGTAACAGTACAATAATCATGCAAAGATAGAAAGGCAACGTAGCTTTAACTACTCTTTCCATCTTACACTTACCAACCGCTGAACCAATAAATAATACGGAGCCAACAGGAGGTGTAAGAAGACCAATACCACAGTTAAGAATCATCATTATACCAAACTGGATTGGGTCAATACCAATACTCTTAGCAATAGGAAGAAGGATAGGTGTAGCAATAAGAATAATTGGAGCCATATCCATAATACATCCTAGAACAAGTAAAATTAAGTTTAATAAAAGTGCAATTAATATTGGATTGCTTGTTAATCCAATAATGAGATTAGCTGCCTTATCTGGTACATGAAGATATGTTAAGCAATATCCGAATACACTTGATGTAGCAATAAGGATAAGTACGATTGATAATGTATCGATACACTGATCAAGTACTTTCCATACACCCTTCCATGTTAATCCCTTGTAAATAAATACACTGACAATCAAGCTGTAGATAACTGCAATAGCTGCTGACTCAGTTGCTGTAAACCAGCCACCTACTACACCGACTACTACGATAATAATAGCTGCCAATGCCCAGAAAGAAACCGAAAACTGCTTTACCAGATTCTTAAAACTGAACTTCTCTCCCTTAGGATAGTGTCTTCTCTTAGAAATGATATATGAACCAATCATTAATGAAAGAGCAAGCAATGCACCTGGAATATATCCTGCAAGGAACAGACTTCCAACAGATATACCACCTGCTGACATAGCATATATAACCATGTTATGGCTAGGTGGAACTAAAAGTCCCTCACATGAAGATGTGATTGTAACGGCTGTTGAGAAATCATCATCATATCCCTGATCAACCATCATAGGAATTAAGATTGTACCAAGTGATGCTGTATCAGCAGCAGCTGATCCAGAGATTTAGCTTCGATACGGCAAACAGCTTCTTCAGGAG
>CALZFR010000089.1 GCA_945648485.1 uncultured Eubacterium sp.
GCTAAACCTTCAATGAAGATTAAACAACAGCGTAAACCTAAATTCTCTACAAGAGAATATACTCGTTGTAGAATTTGTGGACGTCCACATTCAGTTTTAAGAAAATACGGAATCTGCAGAATTTGCTTCCGTGAATTAGCTTATAAGGGTCAGATCCCAGGAGTTAAGAAAGCTTCTTGGTAAGATAGAGCTTAATCTATTTTTTTATAACACAAGTCCCGTATGGGAAACTACGTTAATTAATTAAGGAGGAAAATTAATAATGACAGATCCAATTGCAGATATGCTTACAAGAATTCGTAATGCAAATACAGCAAAGCATGACACTGTTGATGTTCCATCATCAAAGATGAAGCTTGCTATTGCAAAGATCCTTTTAGATGAGGGATATATTAAGTCTTACGATCTCGTAGACAACGGTAATTTCAAGGATATCCATATCACATTAAAGTATGGTAAGGATAAGAACGAGAAGATCATTTCTGGTCTTCAGAGAATCTCTAAGCCAGGTCTTAGAGTATATGCTAGCAAGGAAGAACTTCCTAAGGTTCTTGGTGGTCTTGGTGTGGCTATTATCTCTACAAACCAGGGCGTTGTTACAGATAAGGAAGCAAGAAAGCTCGGCGTTGGCGGAGAAGTACTTGCATTCGTTTGGTAGTTAAAGTAATTAATATATTCAGGAGGTGCACGGCATGTCACGTATAGGAAGAATGCCTATCGCTGTACCAGCAGGAGTTACTGTTGATATCGCAGAAAATAATAAAGTGACTGTAAAGGGTCCTAAGGGAACCCTTGAAAGAGTTTTACCTGCAGAGATGGAAATCAAGCTTGAGGGTAGTGAGGTTGTTGTTTCAAGACCTAACGACTTAAAGAAGATGAAGTCTTTACACGGATTAACAAGAACTCTTATTAATAACATGGTAATCGGCGTTAGCGAAGGCTACGAGAAGAAGCTTGAGATTAACGGTGTAGGTTATAGAGCTCAGAAGCAGGGCAAGAAGCTTGTATTATCATTAGGATATTCTCACCCAGTTGAGATGGAGGATCCAGAAGGTCTTGAGACTGTAGTAGATGGAACTAACATCATCGTTGTAAAGGGTATTGATAAAGAAAAAGTTGGCCAGTACGCAGCTGAAATCAGAGCTAAGAGATCACCAGAGCCATACAAGGGCAAGGGTATCAAGTATGCTGATGAGGTTATTAGACGTAAGGTCGGTAAGACTGGTAAGAAATAATTAAAGGAGTGAATGTTATGGTTAGTAAGAAGTCAAGAACAGTAGTTCGTGAACAGAAGCATAGAAGATTACGTAATCGTTTCAGTGGTACAGCAGAAAGACCACGTTTAGCTGTGTTCAGAAGCAATAATCATATGTACGCTCAGATTATTGACGACACAGTTGGTAAGACACTTGTATCTGCATCAACATTAGACAAGGATGTTAAGGCAGAATGTGAAAAAACTAATAACGTTGAGGCTGCTGCAGTAGTTGGTAAGGTAGTTGCCAAGAAGGCATTAGAAAAAGGTATTACCACTGTTGTCTATGACAGAGGCGGTTTCATATATGAAGGAAAAATAAAAGCATTGGCAGAGGCAGCTAGAGAAGCTGGCCTTGAATTCTAAGCGGAAGGGAGAAACAGTTATGAAGCATACAATCATTGACGCTAGTCAGTTAGAGTTAAATGATAATGTAGTAGCAATCAAGCGTGTTACTAAGGTAGTAAAGGGCGGACGTAATATGAGATTCGCAGCTTTAGTAGTTGTTGGTGACGGCAACGGGCACGTTGGTGCAGGTGTTGGTAAGGCAGCTGAGGTTCCTGAAGCAATCCGCAAGGGAAAAGAAGATGCTATGAAGCACTTAGTAGAGATTCCATTAGATGAGAATAAGTCAGTTCCACATGACTACATTGGTGAGTTCGGTGGAGCAAGAGTTCTTCTTAAGAGAGCTCCAGAAGGTACTGGTATCATCGCTGGTGGTCCTGCTCGTTCAGTACTTGAGCTTGCAGGTATCAAGAATATCCGTACTAAGTCACTTGGATCAAACAACAAGCAGAACGTAGTTCTTGCAACAATCGCTGGTCTTCAGGCTATGAAGACACCTGAAGAAGTAGCAAGACTTCGCGGTAAGTCAGTTAGCGAAATCGTTGGCTAATTGAAAGCTTAATAGCGAATGGAGGATTAAAAATGGCAGATAAGAAGTTAAGAATAACTTTAGTAAAATCTCCAATCAGCGCTGTTCCTAAGCATAGAAGAACAGTTGAGGCTATGGGACTTAACAAACTTCATAAAACAGTTGAGCTTCCAGATAATGCTGCAACAAGAGGACAGATACAGCAGATTGGCTATATGTTAAAGGTAGAAGAGATCTAATCTGATATTATATAAGGAGGTGCAAGAATGGATTTATCTAATTTAAGACCTGCTGAAGGTTCAGTAAAGAGTGATAATTTCAGAAGAGGCCGTGGACATGGTTCAGGTAATGGCAAGACAGCTGGTAAGGGTCACAAGGGTCAGAAGGCTCGTTCAGGTGCTCCAAGACCAGGTTTTGAAGGTGGTCAGATGCCATTATATAGAAGAATTCCAAAGAGAGGTTTCACTAACAGAAACAGCCTTGAAATCGTTGGAATTAATGTTAATGCACTTGAGAGATTTGACAATGGTGCTGAGGTTACTGTAGATACATTAATCGAGTCAGGTATTGTTAAAAACCCAAGAGATGGCGTTAAGATTCTTGGAAATGGAGAACTCACAAAGAAGCTTACAGTTAAGGCTAATGCTTTCAGCGCATCAGCTAAGGAAAAGATTGAAGCCGTTGGTGGAACTTGTGAGGTGATCTAATGCTAAATTCACTGGTTAATGCATTTAAGAATAGAGACGTAAGAAAAAAACTCTTATTTACACTTGGAATGCTGATTGTTGTCAGGGTAGGAAGCTTGCTTCCTATTCCTGGTGTAGATACAGAGTACATGAAGACATTATTAAGTGGTCTGCAGACAGGTGATACTAATTTCCTCAATGCATTCACAGGTGGTTCATTTGAGAAAATGTCACTCTTTGCATTAAGTATTACACCTTACATTACATCATCTATTATTATGCAGTTACTTACAATTGCAATTCCTAAGTTAGAGGAAATGCAGAAGGAAGGCGAGGATGGAAGAAAGAAAATCGCTTCAATCACTCGTTATGTTACTATCGGTCTTGCTCTTATTGAGTCTATTGCCATGGCAATCGGATTTGGTAGAAATGGACTTATCAAAGATTATCAGGATATGAGTACAATTCATTTTGCTACTTGTATCGTGTTAGTTGTAATCGCACTTACAGCAGGTTCTGCTGTATTGATGTGGATAGGTGAGAGAATCACCGAGAATGGTGTTGGTAATGGTATTTCTATAGTACTCTTAATCAATATCATTTCTGGTATGCCTTCTGATTTTGCAACACTGTATACACAGTTTGTGGCTTCACAGACTCTTGCAAAAGGCATTACCGTAGCAGCAATTATTATTGCTATTATTATAGCTCTTGTTGTTCTGGTTGTTGTTCTCCAGGACGCTGAGAGAAGAATTCCAGTACAGTATTCGCAGAAGGTTGCAGGAAAGAGACTTGTTGGAGGAGGTTCAACTAATATTCCTCTTAAGGTTAATACTGGTGGTGTTATGCCAATTATCTTCGCATCATCACTTATGCAGTTCCCTGTAATCATTGCACAGCTGTTTGGCAAGTCATTTGAGTGGACAAAGTATTTGAGCCAGTCATACTGGTGCAAGATTTCAATGCCTAAGTACTCAATTGGCTTACTTGTATACATCATTCTTGTTGTATTATTTGCATATTTCTATACATCGATTACATTTAATCCATTACAGATTGCAGATAATCTTAAGAGAGCAGGTGGTGTTATCCCAGGTATTACACCTGGCCGGTCAACAACAGAGTATCTTAATAATATTCTTAATAAGATAGTATTTATAGGAAGTGTTGGCCTTTTAATCGTTGCATTAATCCCAGTTATGTGCACAGGCTTCTTTGGCGCAAGCGTTTCATTTGGTGGAACATCAGTCATCATCATTGTTGGTGTTGTTCTTGAAACATTAAAGCAGATTGAAGCAATGCAGGTTAACCGTAATTATAAGGGATTCTTAAGCGAGTAATTAATACTTATATCAAATAGACTTGCCCAGATTTTTCTGGGCGAGTTATTTGCGTTTTAATAGGAAAACTAAAGAACAAAATTTGGAGGCGGAAAATGAAAATCATTATGTTAGGCGCTCCTGGCGCTGGTAAAGGTACACAGGCTAAAAAAATAGCAGCACAGTATTCAATTCCACATATCTCAACAGGAGATATATTCAGAGCAAATATTAAAAATAATACAGAGCTTGGCCAGAAGGCAAAAACATACATGGATAAGGGAGAACTTGTTCCAGATTCATTAGTTGTTGACCTTATTATGGATAGATTTAAGGAAGCAGACTGCGCCAACGGATATGTTCTCGATGGTTTTCCAAGAACAATTCCACAGGCAGAGGCTCTTGATAATGCATTAAAGGCAAACGGCGAGAAGGTAGATTTTGCAATTAATGTTGAAGTTCCAGATGAGAATATCATTAACAGAATGTCAGGAAGAAGAGCATGTGTTGGATGTGGTGCTACATATCATATCAAATACAACCCAACAAAGGTTGAAGGAGTATGTGATGCATGTGGCGAAAAGCTTATCTTAAGAGATGACGATAAGCCAGAGACAGTTAAGAACAGACTTTCAGTATACCATGAGCAGACACAGCCACTTATTGATTATTACAATAAGGCAGGAGTACTTGCTGAGGTAGACGGAACTAAAGATATGGAAGACGTATTTAAAGATATTGTCAATATCTTAGGAAAGTAATAATACGCTATGCGTAATGGAGATTAGTTTTAATATGGCAGTTTCAGTTAAATCGCAACGGGAAATTGAATTGATGCGGGAAGCAGGCAGGATTCTCGGCACCGTGCTTAATGAACTGGAGAAAGAAGTTAAACCAGGAGTAAGCACATGGAAGATTAACCAGATTGGTGATGAGATGATCCGAAGCTACGGCTGTATTCCTTCATTTTTGGGATATGGCGGTTTTCCAGCTTCTATATGTGTATCTGTAAATGAAAAGGTAGTCCATGGAATTCCATCCAAGAAGGAAATCCTTAAAGATGGAGATATAGTAAGCCTTGATGCAGGTGTTATCTATAAAGGATATCATTCTGATGCAGCCAGAACATATGGAGCGGGGGAAATAAGTCCCGAGGCAGCTAAATTAATAGAGGTTACAAGGCAGAGTTTCTTTGAGGGTATTAAATATGCAAAGGAAGGATGTCACCTGTATGAAATATCCAATGCAATTGCAGACTACAATGAAAAGTTCGGATATGGAGTAGTAAGAGATTTAGTTGGACATGGAATAGGAACAGAACTTCATGAAGCCCCAGAGATTCCAAACTTCAGACAAAGCAGGAGAGGAATGAAGTTATACGAGGGAATGACACTTGCCATTGAACCAATGGTAGCAATGGGTGATTACAGGGTTGAGACTCTGGATGATGACTGGACAACAGTTACCATTGACAAATCGCTTTCTGCTCACTATGAAAACACGGTCCTGGTTACTAAGGAAGGACCACAGATACTCTCCTTGGTGGAAGAATAATTACTATATAATATGCGGAGTATCCGCAGGGATTGGGAGAATAATGACAGATAACATACAGGGATGTTTTGCAAGATCAAAAGCAGGTCATGATAAATGTGATATCTACATTATAATTAATGAAGATAGTAATAATGTGTGGCTGTCCGATGGAAAGTTAAAGCCGATAGCCAAACCCAAGAAGAAAAACAGAAAGCATATTCAGCTGGTTAACAGGAAAGATGAACTCATAGAACAGAAGCTGAATCAACATGAGCCTATTGCTGATGAGGATATCAAAAGGGCAATAAAAAAATATATATCTAATATGAAGGAGAATAATACATGTCAAAGTCGGATGTAATTGAAATTGAAGGAACTGTTGTTGAGAAACTTCCTAATGCTATGTTCCAGGTTGAACTTGAGAACGGACATCAGGTGCTTGCTCATATAAGTGGTAAGTTAAGAATGAATTATATCAGAATCTTACCAGGGGATAAGGTTACAATTGAGCTTTCACCATACGACCTTACTAAAGGAAGAATTATCTGGAGAGATAAATAATTAAAAAGGTAACTATATATATGGTATGTAGTCATGGAATTACACTATATATATTTATATAAAAAATAATTTAAAATATAGCAAAATTTTTGTTGCAATACAAAAATGTTTCGTGCTATAATATCAAACGAACTTGTCTGAAAGGAGGCTTTTGCAGTGAAGGTTAGATCATCAGTTAAACCAATTTGTGAAAAATGCAAAGTCATTAAAAGAAAGGGTAGTATCAGAATTATCTGTGAGAACCCAAAGCACAAGCAGAGACAGGGTTAATTCCTTTTAGAGTGAGAAGTAGAAGTACTTCTCATGTTTGTGCGTAAACTCCGGATTGCGTATCACTAGCGCATGAAGGTAACTAGTTTTGCGGCTGCAGTGATGAACCACCAGGCAGTGTTGTCAGTGGGATGGATCACTTTTATATAGTATACATGAGTGGCAACGCACACATTTCAGGCGTCAGACATGACGAGCTGCGTATGTATTCATGGTACATTTTCATATTATTATATTTATTTGATTAACGGAGGTTAAAGAACACATGGCTCGTATTTCAGGTGTAGACTTACCAAGAGAAAAGAGAATTGAAATCGGTCTTACTTATGTTTACGGCATAGGTAGAGTTAGAGCGTCAAAGATTCTTGCTGAGGCAGAGGTTAATCCAGACACACGTGTTAAGGATCTTACTGATGAAGAAGTTGCCAGAATCGCTAAGGTTATCGACGCTGATACTGAGAATTTAGTAGAGGGTGACTTAAGAAGAGAAGTTGCCATGAACATCAAGAGATTAAAGGAAATTGGCTGCTATAGAGGAATCCGCCATAGAAAAGGACTTCCATGCAGAGGACAGAAGACTAAGACTAATGCCAGAACTTGCAAGGGTCCAAAGAAGACAGTTGCAAATAAGAAGAAGTAATTAGGTAGACGTTAAGTAGGAGGTTAGTTTAGAAATGGCTCAAAAAGTTACAAAAAAAGTGACAAAGAAGCGTGTTAGAAAAAACGTAGAGAGAGGACAGGCACATATCCAGTCTTCTTTTAACAATACAATCGTTACATTAACTGATGCAGAAGGCAATGCTATATCATGGGCAAGTGCCGGCGGTCTTGGTTTCAGAGGATCAAAGAAATCAACTCCTTATGCAGCACAGATGGCAGCTGAGACAGCTACTAAGGCTGCTTTAGTTCACGGATTAAAGTCTGTAGACGTTATGGTAAAGGGACCTGGTTCAGGAAGAGAAGCTGCAATTCGTGCACTTTCTGCCTGTGGACTTGAGGTTACAAGTATCAAAGATGTTACACCAGTTCCACACAACGGATGTCGTCCACCAAAGCGTAGAAGAGTTTAATTTAGGAGGTAAATTTCAATGGCAGTTAATAGAACACCAGTGCTCAAGAGATGCAGATCTCTTGATTTGGATCCTGTTTATTTAGGAATAGATAAGAAGTCAAGAAGAAAGGCAAAGAATGCCGGAAGAAAGATTAGCGAGTATGGCTTACAGTTACGTGAGAAGCAGAAGGCTAAGTTCATCTATGGTGTATTAGAGAAGCCTT
>CALZFR010000090.1 GCA_945648485.1 uncultured Eubacterium sp.
TGCCATACATACCTCCATTTATTCCGAATAATACCCCAGATGTATTATATCTTTTATTCCGAATAAAATCAATACATTATTCGGAATAAAATTCTAAAAAACTCCGGGACTTTCATCCCGGAGCTTATCAACAGGTATAATCATACCTTATATTTAATTCTTCAATCGTAAGATTACTTAATTAATGTTGTAATCCAGTCGATTAAGTTGTACTGGCTGAATAATACAGCTGCAACAAGTGAAACTGTTGACATAATCTTGATAAGGATATCAAGAGATGGTCCTACTGTATCCTTAAGTGGATCACCAACTGTATCACCAACTACTGCTGCGTCATGAGCAGGTGAACCCTTGCCCTGTCCTTCGATTGCGCCAGACTCGATGTACTTCTTACCATTATCCCAAGCACCACCAGCATTACCTGTGAAGATAGCAAGCATAATAGCTGAAAGAGTAGCACCGATAAGAAGTCCGCCTACGAACCAAGGTCCGAAAAGGAATCCTGATACTAATGGGAAGAGGATTGCAAGAATAGCTGGAACCTTCATTTCCTTTAAGGCACCCTGAGAAGAAATCTCAATACATGTCTTGTAATCAGGCTTAGCCTTACCTTCTAAGATACCAGGAATCTCGTTAAACTGACGTCTAACTTCCTCAACCATCTTACGTGCTGCATTAGCAACAGCTTCAATAAGCATACCTGAGAAAAGGAATGGTAACGCACCACCAACTAATGCACCAGCAAGAATCAGTGGATTAGTGAAGTTAAGGTCTAATACTGAACCATCCTGGAAAGCATATAAGAAGCTTACCATGAGTGAAAGTGCTGCAAGTGAAGCTGAACCAATAGCAAATCCCTTACCGATAGCAGCTGTTGTGTTACCAACAGAATCAAGCTTATCTGTAATCTCACGAACTTCTGGCTCAAGCTCTGACATCTCTGCGATACCACCGGCATTATCTGAGATAGGACCATAAGTATCAACTGAAACTGTTGCTGATACGAATGAAAGCATACCTACAGCTGCCATAGCGATACCAAACATTCCTGATACTGCATATGAAGCATATGTTGTAATACCAAGAACGATAAGTGGATACATACATGACTTCATACCAACAGCAAGACCCTGTGTAATTGTAAGAGCTGCACCTTCCTTAGAAGCATGTGCAATACCCTGTGTTGGCTTGTAATCATAACTTGTGTAGTACTCTGCAATACCACCGATAACAACACCACTTACAACACCAAGAGATGCTGCAATCCAAGGTGAGATAAATCCGATATTAAATCCAATGCTTGCATAGTCACTAAGACCATTAAACATTACATATGTAGCAACAAAACCACCAATAATTGTGATAGCTGCTGCTGCCCAGGTAGAGATGTTAAGATCTCTATGTGGGTTATCAGAACCCTTCTTAAGAAGAACAAATGCGATACCAAGAATTGATGCAATAAGACCAACTGAAGCAAATACAAGTGGGAAATACATCATCTTTGAAAGAATCTCATAAGATATCTGAGCATCAACTGCTGCATGTAAAGCCAAGCTTACTGCAAGAATAATAGCTGATGAAACAGCACCTACGAAAGACTCAAGAAGGTCAGAACCAAGACCTGCAACGTCACCTACGTTATCACCTACGTTATCAGCGATTGTAGCTGGGTTACGTGGGTCATCCTCTGGAATATGAGCCTCTGTCTTACCAACAAGGTCAGCACCCATATCAGCTGCCTTAGTATAGATACCACCACCTACACGGTTGAACATAGCTACTATAGAGCATCCTAATGCATAGCATGAAAGGCACTGTGTAAAGAGGTGATCTCCAAGGACAAGTGACTCCTCACTGATAAGTCCAAGACCATATCCAAAAATAACATATACAATGAAAAGACCAAGAAGGGCAAAACCACCTACACAAAGGCCCATAACAGATCCACCCTTTAAGGCAACCTTAAGTGTCTCGCCAATATTCTTTGTCTCTCTTGCTCTGTTTGATACACGAACGTTAGCATAAGTTGCAATCTTCATACCAACCCATCCTGCTGCTCCACTCATTACTACACCAATAATGAAGCATACAGATGGCTGCCAGCTAAAGTTGCCATACTGGATTGAAAATATAACACCAAATACTACTGCTACGATTACTACAACTACTGCAATAATCTTATATTCATATGTGATGAATGCATTAGCACCAACTCTGATAGCTGCTGCAATTTCAGACATACGATCTGTTCCTTCATCCATCTTCTTAATTCCGATGAAATTGAAGGCTGCATAGCCAAGTGCAAGCAAAGCTGCAACAATGACCAAAACTAATAAAGCTTCCATTTTCTTTCTCCTTTTTATATTTTCTAAGCTTTGATTCCGCATAATCGCGAACTGTAGTAAATTCTACCAAATTCTACATTTTTAGTCAATTATATTTGTGACTATGCGACGAATTTTTTCACATTACATTAGTACACTGGCTGCCAGGAAGGTAATAAATGCCACAATCCATGCTATAACACACTGCATTACTACAACAGCCGCTGCCCATCTGCCACCTAATTCTCTCTTAATCGATGCAATGGCTGCCACGCATGGAGTATAGAGAAGGCAGAACACAAGCAGTGACAAAGCTCCTGCTGGCGAAAGCACTGCTGCCACCTGGGCTGTAGAGCCAAAAAGAATTGAGATGGTTGACACCACGCTCTCCTTTGCCATAACTCCTGTAAGAATAGCTGTTGCAATCCTCCAGTCCCCAAAACCAAGAGGGGCAAATAAAGGTGCCACAAGACTTGCTATCATAGCAAGTATACTGTCCCTGGAATCAGACACAATATTAAGTCTGATATCAAAGTTCTGCATAAACCATATAAGTATTGTTGCAACGAAGATAATAGTAAATGCTTTCTGCAGAAAATCCTTTGCTTTCTCCCACAGAAGCTGGCAAACATTCTTAGCCCCAGGCATACGGTAATTTGGAAGCTCCATAACAAAAGGAACAGGTTCTCCCTTAAACATAGTCTTCTTAAGCACGAAGGAAACCAATATTCCCACTACAATGCCTGTAAAATACAGTCCAATCATAACCAGTGCCGCATGCTCTGGGAAAAATACTGCTGAGAAAAATGCATAAATAGGAACTTTGGCTGAACAGCTCATAAATGGTGTCAAAAGTATAGTCATCCTTCTGTCTCTTTCTGACGAAAGTGTACGGCTCGCCATAACTCCCGGCACGCTGCACCCAAATCCTATAAGCATAGGAACAATGCTTCGTCCTGAAAGTCCCAACTTACGCAACGGTTTATCCATAATAAATGCCACTCTGGCAATATATCCACTGTCCTCCAGAATTGACAGGAAGAAAAACAGCGTAACAATAATAGGCAGAAAGCTAAGTACACTTCCCACACCATTGAATATACCATCGATAATAAGAGAATGCAGAACAGAATTAACCCTGAGTGCAGTAAGAAGCTCTGAAACCCAGCCTGTTGCCATATCTATTCCCATTTCAAGAAGGTCTGACAGCCATGCACCAATCACATTGAATGTAAGGAAAAATACAAGGCCCATAATTGCAACAAATGCTGGAATACCAGTATATTTGCCAGTAAGAACCTTATCAATCCTGCGGCTTCTGATTCTTTCCTTGCTTTCCTTAGGTTTAATAACTGTATCCCCACATATCTGCTCTATATAACCGAATCTCATATCAGCAATAGCAGATGACCTGTCCATGCCACACTCTTCTTCCATCTGAAGAATAACGTGTTCAATCATCTCTTCTTCATTCTGCTGAAGTTCCAGATTCTTAGCAACAATCTCATCACCTTCAACCAGCTTTGAAGCAGCAAATCTTTCAGGATAACCAGCATTGACAGCATGGTCACCAATAAGAGCCATAATACCATGTATACATCTGTGAATAGGACTGTCATCAGGGCAGAAATCACTTATCTGAGGCTTTTCCTGGTATTTGGCAATATGTACGGCATGGCTTACAAGTTCTTCGATTCCTTCACCCTTGGCAGCTGATATTGGAATTACAGGAACACCAAGAAGCTTTTCCAGTTTATTTATACGGATAGAACCACCATTGTCCCTTACCTCATCCATCATATTTAAAGCAACAACCATTGGTATATTAAGCTCCATAAGCTGCATTGTAAGATAAAGGTTTCTTTCTATATTAGTAGCATCCAGAATATTAATAATTCCTTTTGGTTTGTCATTGAGGAGGAACTGCCTTGTCACAATCTCTTCATTACTGTAAGGAGACATTGAATATATTCCCGGAAGGTCTGTAATAAGAGTATTAGGATACCCCTTTATCACTCCATCCTTTCTATCTACTGTTACACCGGGGAAATTGCCAATGTGCTGGTTTGACCCAGTAAGCACATTAAACAATGTAGTTTTGCCACAATTCTGGTTTCCTACCAGGGCAAATGTAATAGTTTCTCCTTCAGGAAGAGGCTGTTCATCCTCTTTGTTATGGTATTTACCACCCTCACCAAGTCCGGGATGGTCTATGTATCTTTCATTACTGCTGTCTGGTCTATCAGACTTACTTCTTGGTGATTTATTGCTGACTGAGTCATCAAAGTCTGATAATTCTTTCTCTTCAACAGGCTGGCTGACCTCAATCTTAGCTGCATCATCAAGCCTTATGGTAAGTTCATATCCATGAATCCTTATCTCAACCGGGTCTCCCATTGGAGCATACTTTACAACTGTCACTTCCGCTCCCTGAATCAGTCCCATATCAAGAAAATGCTGTCTTAAAGCAGCTTCTCCACCAACCTTAAGTATTACTGCTGTTTTTCCTGTCTCTAAATCCTTAATTGTCATATATACGCCTCGTTTCTTTGTCTGCTACGGTATATCTTCTCTAAATGTCTATTTTGACATGTCAACCTCCTTGGCTATCATACTATTTTTCTATGGCAGTTGCAAACTCTTCTTTAATACTGTCAAGGAGTCTCGGATTTACAAGAACATCACATATTGAATCAGCCATGATTTTGACTGCATATATAACTGTATCATCTTCAGTTAATCCTGTGTCCAGCAGTGCCTTTGCAATACAGGGCATGGTCTATGAATTTATCCCTAATTATGTAAATACTACAAATCAATAATTCAATAAATATAAAATGTCTTCCAATATTATATTCATAATACACATATGGCATCAATCGCCAATTCTGTAATGTTAAAACAATCACAACCAGTAACACATTTACTAATGTTATACGAATACATACTCTTAAGTTGTTCTCCTTTTTTCCAACTTTACCGATAAGTATGATTATAGAGATACATAGCAACACACTGCAAGCTATGCTTGCTATAATTCCATACTGAGCTGATATAAAAGTAAATATACCACTAGTTGTACATTCCGGAAGCATCTGACTAATATGATGCCGGTTCATAGTTCTCCCAATCAGACTACTTTCACACCATATATGTTCTGTTACGTTATATATGTATGCTGTTTCTCCTGACCTTGTATAAAATGCTTCTACATTCGCAATCTGTAGAAAATATGGTATTACTATCCAGATTAACGCCATAACAAAATCTAAAGCAATATATATTGATCTATTACTCAAAACCAATTTTCCTAATTGTTTTTTCATCTTTTCCATAACTTTTCTCCATTCTTCTTATTGCATTCTCTATATCTTCCAGAGTGAGTGTCTGCATATCTACCTTAGAATACTGCTCCTTATCAAGAGACATAACACGCTTAGCTGCAAAGACTTCTGCTGTTTCAAGTAATACTCTTGCTTCTCTTCCATTTCCAAAATCTCTGGCTGACACACGTTTTTTAAAAAAATCTTCAACGACCTTATCTAAATCGTTAGAAATGCAATATCCACTATTTTTTGCTATTCTTTTGAAAATCTCAACCATATCTTTCGAAGTATATGATTTAAAATAAAAAGTGGATGTGATTCTACTCTTAATACCCGGATTAGAATCTATAAATGTCTGCATTCTGTTATCTTTTTCATCTACATCTCCACCATAACCTGCAAATACAACAAGTTTGTCAGTCGAATGATTTTCAAGTTCGATTATAAGCTGCGCAATTGCCTCATTACCGAAACTATCCGTAGTGCCATTCTCTTCAACAATGGAATAAGCTTCATCAATAATAATGACATCATAATCCTCGAATAGCTTCTTGGTCTTAGGTGCAGAATGTCCCACATACATCCCTTTTAGTTCCGCTCCATTAATACATATATATCTGTTATCAGGTAACAACTTTTCATCAAACATCATCTGACCCATATATCTTGCAACAGTTGTCTTTGCAGTACCGGGTGCCCCTAACATAACATGCACATTATGAAAACTACTGCCTGGTATGTTCATCTGACTCCTGATTTTATTGTACTTCATTACATTTACAATATCGTATACCTGCTGTTTAATATCATCCATCCCAACAAGATTCTTTTCCATAAGAATTTTTCCACTATCACAAATACCATTAGATAAGTTACCTCTTATAAACTGGTCAACAAAGTCGAAATCTTTATTACCCAGACTGCATAACACTGGTTTTTCCATATCTTTAATTGCATAAACTACGATTTTATCAATCATATCGCACACAGCATCTTTATTAATAGATCTTGCCAGATTAACAACTCTCTCATATGAAAATCCTTTCTTGACCTTAATATTTCGCTGAGACAGGTTTTGTTTAAATATATTTTTGTAATATTGCAGACTTTCATTTTTATCAAATGATACATTTACCACATCAGATGCATTTGCCAGAATAAAATTATTTCTTAAGGCCATAAAGTGTTCTGAATCCATAAATCCATATGGAAATTCACCTTCCATTTCAACGTCAAATGGTTTTTTATCTATGAAAACAACGTACACATTCTTATTTCTGAAAAACATATTTATATAATTTAAACATGTAGAATCTGCTGACACTCTGTCTACAATAATGCACACACTGTAATATAAACATTGGCTCCAATAGGGTTTTCTTTTTTCCCTTTGATGTGCCTGAGCAACAAGATACCCATGGTCTTCAAATGGAAGGGCATCATTTCGCATGTAAGATATCAAGTCATTTATCGTTATAACAGGAATTTTTCTGTCTGATTCTATCCATGCTTTATCATCATCTGATAAAAAAGACAATTGTTCTTCATATCCTCCTCTTCTCTCAGCTATATTCATGGCTAAATAAGCTACTGACATCAGTCCCATTTCGACTGAATCTGCTGTTATAGAAATCACTCTTGAAATGTTCTTTTTTCCTGTCAGGCCAAAAAGATTTTTTAAATGTATGCCACCCTGTTTAATATCTTCTTCCAGGGAGTACTCCTTGTACTCCTCAGGAAGATTGATATATGAAACCTTCTCATTATTAGCATTGTTTATGTAAGTTTCTTTTAAAGGTGGTTTTACCAGAATTTTTCTCTTCATAAAATCATTTCTCCACATGAATTAAAAAAATAAATTACGTTTGTCATATTCAGTAACAACCATTCTTTTGAAAAATCCCTTGATAAAGTTCCTTATTTCTTCATCATCATGCTTATTCCAGTAATCTTCTTCTCCATTTTCAATATTGACAATTACATACTCAGGGATACACAACTTTTTAGCAAGGTCTTCAGTTGTAAAACCATATATATATCTTAAATAAGAAACACAGCTTCCAATTTCCTTTAAGCATTTAAAATGCCAAACTATCCCTTGATCTTCA